>JASJKW010000453.1:0-4725 GCA_037621305.1 Pseudomonas sp. | reverse complement strand
GGGGTTGGTCGGCTCGTCCATGATCATCACGTTGGCTTTCTGCAGGATCAGCTTGCCGAACAGCATACGGCCCTGCTCACCACCGGAAATCACCTTCACCGACTTGAGAATATCGTCGTTGGAAAACAGCATGCGGCCCAGGGTGCCGCGTACCAGCTGTTCGCCACCCTGGGTCCACTGGGACATCCATTCGAACAGGGTGTAGTCGAACTCGAAATCGTCGGCATGATCCTGGGCGAAGTAACCGACATCGGCGCTTTCGGCCCAGCGCACAGCACCGCCCAATGGCTGCATCTCCCTGACCATGGTGCGCAATAATGTGGTCTTGCCAATGCCGTTGGGGCCGATGATGGCCACGCGCTCGCCGGCTTCGATCTGCAGGCTGAGGTTCTTGAACAGCACGTCACCGTCGTAACCCTGGCTGAGGTTTTCCAGCGTCAATGCCTGACGATGCAGTTTCTTGTGTTGATCGAAGCGGATGAACGGGCTGATACGGCTGGAAGGCTTGACCTCGTCCAGCTGGATTTTGTCGATCTGCTTGGCCCGGCTGGTCGCCTGTTTGGCTTTGGAGGCGTTGGCCGAGAAGCGGCTGACGAAGGTCTGCAACTCGGCGATCTGGGCTTTCTTCTTGGCATTGTCCGACAACAGGCGCTCGCGGCTCTGGGTCGCCGCTGTCATGTATTCGTCGTAGTTGCCGGGGAACAGGCGCAGCTCACAGTAATCCAGATCCGCCATATGCGTGCACACGCTGTTGAGGAAGTGGCGGTCGTGGGAAATGATGATCATGGTGCTGTTGCGCACCTTGAGCACATCTTCCAGCCAGCGGATGGTGTTGATATCCAGGTGGTTGGTAGGTTCGTCGAGCAGCAACACATCCGGATCGGAAAACAGCGCCTGGGCCAGCAGCACACGCAGCTTCCAGCCGGGAGCAACTTCGCTCATCGGGCCGAAATGCTGGTCCAGGGAAATCCCCAGGCCCAACAGCAGTTCGCCGGCACGGGATTCAGCGGTGTAACCGTCCATCTCGGCAAACTCGGTTTCCAGCTCGGCGACAGCCATGCCGTCTTCTTCGCTCATTTCCGCCAGCGAGTAGATACGGTCGCGCTCGGCCTTGACCTTCCACAACTCCTCGTGGCCCATGATCACCGTATCGATCACGCTGAATTCTTCATAGGCAAACTGATCCTGACGCAGCTTACCCAGGCGCACATTCTGCTCCAACATCACCTGGCCGCCGGAAGGCTCCAGCTCACCGCCGAGAATCTTCATGAAAGTCGACTTGCCACTGCCATTGGCGCCGATCAAGCCGTAGCGGTTGCCGTTGTTGAACTTGACGGACACATTTTCAAAAAGCGGCTTGGCGCCGAACTGCATGGTGATGTTAGCGGTGGAAATCAAGGAGGTATCCTGGGGCGTGAATGAGCGAAGTCGCTCAAGAGAGCGGCGGCGAATTGTACTGGCTATGGCTGCTGAGTAACAGCGGCGGGCAAGAAGACAGATGGATGGTGGAAGGCGCTTCGTCAGGATACTTGCATATATCCAATAATGAGTTATACCATTTGTTATAACTTTATTGCGGAGACCCCCATGAAACTCAAGATCACATCCATCGGCAATTCTTCCGGCATTATCCTGCCCAAGGAAATCCTCGCCCGCCTGCGCGTGGAGAAAGGCGACGAGCTGTATGTGCTGGAAACGCCAGATGGCATCAAGCTGACCACTTTTGATCCGACCTTGGCTGAGCAGATGGATGTGGCCGAGCAAATCATGCGCGAGGACCGTCAGATTCTGCATAAGCTGGCACAGTGAGGACCCGGACATGATTGTATGGATAAGCAAAGTACTTGCTCTGGCCATCCATGATCGCCAGCTGGCTGAACACGGCGGCAGCAGTGAGGTGCGGGACGAAGGGTTGCTTGAATCAGCGCTGGCGTGCCCGCAGCAACTGTTCGCCTACGGTGAGCCACCACCGGATCTGGCTGATCTGGCGGCCAGTCTGGCCTATGGGTTGGCTCGGAACCATCCTTTCGTAGACGGCAATAAACGCACCGCGCATGTTTGTTACCGGGTGTTCCTGCAGCTCAATCACGGGCGATTGGTTGCCAGTGCCGAGGACAAATACGCCGCCATGATAAGCCTGGCAGAAGGCTCCCTCAGCGAGGCTGAATTTGCCAGCTGGTTGCGCGAGCGTATCCAGATCGAGCGGCCGGATGCTATCCAGGAGCCCGCTGCGGGGTATTGAGAATAGGGGGGTAGCGCGCCTGCGCTGCGCGTTGCGGACAGCCTGCCGTCATGGCGGCGTCTGCGCAAACGCCTCGGCCAGATAATCGATCATCACCCGCACCTTGGCCGGGGGCCGGCGCTCAGGTGGGTAGAGCACGTGAATTCCACCCAGTTCGACCACCGGTTTATCCAGTTCCAATACCACCAGATCCCCCTGCTCAACAGCCTCGCCAACGATAAAATGCGGTTGGTAGATAATGCCTTGTCCAGCCACAGCGGCGGCCAGCAGCGCATCACCATTGTTGGCCACCAGGTCCCCATTGATCGGCACACGGAACTCCCCCTGGCTGCCGAACGCCCAGTGCTGACTGTCCTGCATGGATGAGAGCGTGTAGCTCAGGCAGTTGTGTTGGGCCAGGTCGCCGACCTGACGTGGCATGCCGCGTTGATCCAGATAAGCCGGAGAAGCACAAACCTGCATGTCACTGTCGCCCAGGCGCCGGCTTTGCAGCGGGCTGTCTGCCAGGCGTCCGATGCGGATGGCCAGATCCCAGCTGCCGGCGATCAGGTCGAGCTGGGCATCGCTGAGGCCCAGCTCGATCTTCACTTCCGGATGCCGCTGACTGAACGCCGGAATCAGCGGTGCGATAAATCGAGTACCGAAAGACAGTGGTACATTCATCCGCAACAGGCCGCTCGCCTTGATCCGTTGTGAGGTGGCCGCGGCTTCAGCCTCGTCGATCTCCGGCAGAATGCGCTGACAGGCTTCCAGATAATTACTGCCCGCTTCGGTCAGACTCAAACGCCGTGTAGTGCGGTGAAACAGCTTTACGCCCAGCCGCGCCTCCAGCGCATTCACATGCTTGGTCGCCATCGCCGGTGATAGACCCAGATGACGGGCTGCGGCGGACAGGCTGCCAGCACTGGCAGCGCGGACAAACACCCGCATACTGGTTACCCGATCCATTCCTGTTCAACCTCTATTTCGTACTAAGAGTATTAAGTCTTGGTTCATATCAGCTGGTTCTCATCCTAACAGGAGGGATCCATACTGTAACCCATGCAATAAGCGAGGTATTTCCATGCACAACGACAAAGTTGAACGCCAACCGGTGTTATTCATCCCCCACGGTGGTGGGCCCTGTTTCTTCATGGACTGGAATCCGGCCGATACCTGGCTGGGCATGGGTAATTTTCTCAAGGGCGTGGCGGCCACCTTGCCCCAGCGACCCAGGGCCATCGTATTGGTCTCGGCTCACTGGCTGGAGCCGCAGTTCAGCACCACCGGGCATGTACGGCCGGAGCTGATCTACGATTATCACGGCTTCCCGCCGCACACCTATGAGCTGACCTACCCGGCTCCCGGTCAGCCGCAGCTGGCGCAGCAGCTGACTGAACTGTTGAACAGCGATGGATTGCCAGCGCAGGTGGACGCCAGCCGTGGCTTCGACCATGGCATGTTCATCCCGCTGAAAATGATGTTTCCGGGGGCGGATATCCCGGTGATCCAATTATCACTGCGCGAGGATCTGGATCCACAGGCACACCTTGAGGCAGGCCGGGCGCTGGCGGAATTGCGCGATGACAACGTGCTGATCATCGGCAGCGGCATGAGTTTTCACAACATGCGCGCCTATGGCGATGCCCGTTTCTCGGCCGTATCCGATGAGTTCGATGAATGGCTCACCGCTGCGGTGGAAAGCCCCACCGAGCAGCGCGAGCAACTGCTGAGCAACTGGCAGAAAGCGCCGCAAGCCCGTCAATGCCATCCGCCGCGAGGTGAAGAGCATCTGATCCCGCTGATGGTCGCCGCCGGCGCCGGGCATGCATCGTCCGGACAGAAAATCTATTCGGAACGGGTCATGCAGACCACCATCTCAGCCTTTCGCTTCGGCTGATAGCCGGAGCCACGGGGATACAACCTATGAATATTGGTCTTCAAACAAAGTCGCCATTGTCGAGCGCTGCTATTCAGACCCAGCAACCGGAACGCCTCATGACGCGTTTGTGCAAGCACTGGGGGCACAAGTTTCCGGTTGAGCTCGGCGAGCGGCAGGCCAGTATCGAGCTGCCCATGGGTATATGTCGCATGCTTTGTACGGATATACTGCAGGTGGAATTACACAGTGATGAAGAACAGATGCCGAGGTTCCAGCAGGTCGTGGCGGATCACCTGCAGCGCATGGCCAGCTCGGAAGAGTTGGTTATCGAGTGGCAACAAACGTGAACGAAACTGACGGATGGGGAGAAAGGAGCAAGGCATGAATGATTCCAGAGAACGCTATGGCGGTATTACCCGATTTTTTCACTGGGGCATGGGGCTGCTGATTGTCTGGCAGTTCATGAAGTTCTTCGACCGCATCAACGATGGTGAACACTGGGTAGGCGAGAATCTCGCATCCTGGCATATCTCCATCGGCTCAGTGATTCTGGTGCTGATTGTGCTGCGCATCATCTGGGCAGCCAAGCAGAACAACAACCGCCCGGAGCAGGCCCCGGCTA
>JASJKW010000452.1:0-3326 GCA_037621305.1 Pseudomonas sp. | reverse complement strand
CTGCCGAGCCGGGTGAGATGTGGGATCGCACGTTGCGCCAATTGAGTAAGGAGTGACATGAATACCTTGATCTTCGACTGGGATGGCACCTTGGCCAATTCCATCGACAACATCGTCGTTGCCATGCAGCGTGCTGCGGGGGATGTCGAGCTGCCAGTGCGTTCTGTGCGTGAGGTGCGCGACATTATCGGTCTGGCGCTCCCGGATGCAGTAGCGGTGCTCTATCCCGAGCTGGCCGATCCGCTTCTTGCCGAGCGGCTGATCCAGGCTTATGCGGACAACTACCTGACATTGGAGCAGAATCCATCGCCGCTGTTTGAGGGGGTGCGCAGTGCGCTGGACGCGCTGCGTGACTGTGGCTTCAATCTGGCGGTGGCGACCGGTAAAGGTCGGGGTGGGCTGGATCGCATGCTCGGTACCCATGGCCTGGAAGACTACTTTGATGTGACCCGCTGTGCCGATGAGGCTGCCGGCAAGCCGCATCCGCAGATGATCGAGGAAATCCTTGCTGAGCTGGAGGTGACGCCTGCCGACGCCTGCATGGTGGGTGACAGTGAGTTCGATATTCTCATGGGGCACAATGCCGGGGTTTGTCCGGTGGCCGTTACCTACGGCGCCATGACACATGCACAGCTATTGCGTAGCCGGCCAGTGCATTGTGTTGATTCATTCGATGAATTCCATGGCTGGGCTTTACCCCGGTTCAGATCCAGTCAATTAGCGGGAGTGTAATGGATGCAGCAGGATAAATGGACTGAAGCGCCGATGGTTGAGCGCAGTGAGATCAAGGCGCAAAAAGAAGACAGAAGGGCCTGGGAGTTGCTGGAGAAAACCTTGCTGGCGTCGGTGCAGGAGCAGCGGCGCTCGCGGCGCTGGGGGATCTTTTTCAAAAGCCTGACTTTTCTGTACCTGCTCGGCATGCTTTTCATGTTTTCGCCTTTTGCAGGTCTCGACAGCGGCGCAGCTACCGGCAAGCCGCACACGGCGCTGATTGAAGTGCGCGGAACCATTGCCGATCAGCAGGAGGCCAGTGCCGACAATCTGGTCACCAGTTTGCGCCGGGCGTTCAAGGATGAGCAGACGCGCGGCGTAGTGCTGCGCATCAACAGTCCGGGCGGCAGTCCGGTGCAGTCGGGTTATGTCTACGACGAAATCCGGCGATTGCGCGCACTGCATCCGGATATCAAGGTCTACGCGGTGATCGCTGATATCGGTGCATCCGGTGCCTATTATATAGCTGCTGCCGCTGATGAGATTTACGCTGACAAGGCCAGTCTGGTCGGTTCCATTGGTGTCACGGCGGCCGGCTTCGGGTTTGTCGAGACGCTGGACAAACTGGGTGTCGAGCGGCGCACTTACACTGCCGGAGAGCATAAGGCCTTTCTCGATCCGTTCCAGCCAGAGCGCCAGGATGAACGCGAGTTCTGGCAGACGGTATTGCAAACCACTCACCAGCAATTCATTGATCAGGTCAGAAAGGGGCGGGGCGACCGACTGCAGGAACACCCAGATCTGTTCAGTGGTCTGGTCTGGTCAGGTGAGCAGGCGCTGGAACTGGGTTTGATTGATGGGCTGTCCAGCGCCTCGGCAGTGGCTCGGGATATTGTCGGTACCGAAGAGCTGGTCGACTTCACCCATCGCGAGTCGCCATTCCAGCGCTTCTCGCGCCAGCTGGGCACCAGTATCGGTAACTCGCTGGCTACCCACCTGGGGCTGGCGGCGCCTGCGCTGCAGTAAAAGAGACCTCTACGGCAGCTGCAGGCCTTCCTGGCGCAGCATCTCGCACAGCTTGATCAGGGGCAGTCCGATCAAGCTGTTCGGGTCGTCGCCCTGTAGGGCGCTGAACAGCGATATGCCCAATCCTTCTGCCTTGAAACTGCCCGCGCAATCGTAGGGTTGCTCGCGCTGCAGGTCGCGCTCGATGCTCTCGTCATCCAGTTCGCGGAAGCTGACCTTGAAGGGCTCGCTGGTCAACTGATGCTTCCCGGTACGGCTATTGAGCAGGCACAGTGATGTGGTGAACTGGACGGTGCGACCGCTGCAACGTCTGAGCTGGTCATGTGCTGCTGCGTGATTACCTGGCTTGCTGATGGTCTGTCCATCCAAGAGCAGAACCTGGTCCGAGCCGATGATGAGATGGTCGGTAAAACAGTCTGTCAGCGCACGGGCCTTGTCCAGGGCCAGACGCAGAGTGAGCTGCTCAGGCGTTTCGCCGGATGAGGGTGTCTCGTCCACATCGGGAGCGGCGTACTCGAAGGGGATGCCGAGGCGCTCAAGCAGCATGCGACGATAGGGTGAGCTGGAAGCGAGGGCCAGACGGGGCATTTGGTCGTCCTTTATAGGGAAGGGTGTGGCGAATCTTAGCGTGATTGGAGAGGGCTGCGCCGGAGTTGCTGTTTTTCATCAAATAGTTTTGACAGCAGCCCCCGTGGTGCCTAGAATTGCGCGCTTATGTCTGACCCCATACCTGCACACATAGAACCACGTCGGCTCGTTGACCGTGAAATTGTCCTGAAAGGGACGGTGCCCACCGCCAACATGCCCCGTCTCAGCGCCTTGCTTGACGCTCCTGCTGGAGATGTTCAGGTGGAGCTCTCATTCGTGAGGGACGAGCAGGGGATCAGTGCCATGCACGGACATTACCAGGTCGATGTTGCGCAGATTTGTCAGCGCTGCCTTGATCAGGTCGTACTGGCTCTGGATACCGAGTGTGATGTGGGGTTTGTAAGGAGTGACGAGGCGGCAAAAAATCTGCCCCGTCATTATGAACCGGTTATTGTGGATGACGAGGCGCTCGATCTGCACGCGCTGATCGAAGACGAACTGCTGCTGGCATTGCCGGTAGTGCCAATGCATCCGATGGAAACATGTCAGCACCCGCAAGGCTATCAGCCTGAAACCGCGGAGCCTGAGGAAGAAGCTGAAAAGCCCAACCCCTTCAGTGTGTTGGCCAAGTTGAAACGTGATACCTGAAGCTTAGGAGCTTAAAGTCATGGCTGTACAGCAGAACAAAAAGTCTCGTTCCGCACGTGGTATGCGTCGTTCGCACGACGCACTGACCTCGGCGGCTCTGTCCGTAGATCAAACTACTGGCGAGACTCATCTTCGTCACCACGTGTCCCCGGACGGCTTCTATCGTGGTCGTCAGGTGGTCAACAAGGACAACGACGAATAAGTCTTGTCCACGTCAGTCCGTTTAGCGATTGATGTGATGGGCGGGGACTTCGGTCCCCGCTGCATTATTCCCGCCGTTGCCCGTTGCCTTCAGCAAATTCCCGGGTTGAACGTCGTGCTGGTTGGTTCTCCCGAATCCATGGCCAGTCTTT
>JASJKW010000451.1:0-7159 GCA_037621305.1 Pseudomonas sp. | reverse complement strand
GGAAACCAAAGCCCAGTGCGTCCGAGCTTTCCGGCTCGTATTGCAGTGCGGCATCGTTGAGCGTGAGCTTCGACAGTGCGTCGCGGAAGTCTTCGAAATCATCGGAGCTGACCGGGAACAGACCCGCGTAGACCTGCGGCTGGACCTTCTTGAAGCCGGGCAGCATATCCACATCCGGCGTATTGGACAGGGTCAGGGTATCGCCTACCGGCGCGCCATGGATGTCCTTGATACCAGCAATGATGAAGCCCACTTCCCCGGCCTTGAGATCGCCGGTTTCGGTGTGCTTGGGGTTGAATACGCCGACGCTGTCAACCTGGTGCACTTTGCCGGTGGATTTGACCAGCACCTTGTCACCTTTCTTGATGCGGCCCTGCTTGACGCGCACCAGCGAGACCACACCCAGATAGTTGTCAAACCAGGAATCGATGATCAGCGCCTGGAGCGGCGCCTCGATCTCGCCGACCGGCGGTGGTATCACTGCGATCAGACGCTCCAGCACGTCCTCGACACCCACGCCGCTCTTCGCGCTGCAGGTCACCGCATCGGTGGCATCAATACCAATGACGCTCTCGATCTCGGCCTGCACTCGCTCGGGCTCGGCCTGGGGTAAGTCGATCTTGTTCAGCACCGGCATCACTTCCAGACCCTGTTCGATGGCCGTATAACAGTTGGCTACCGATTGCGCCTCAACGCCCTGTGCCGCATCGACCACCAGCAAGGCGCCTTCGCAGGCTGCCAGCGAGCGGCTGACCTCGTAGTGGAAATCCACGTGACCGGGCGTATCAATGAAGTTCAGCTGATAGGTCTTGCCGTCCTTCGCGGTGTAGTACAAGGTCACACTGTGAGCCTTGATGGTAATACCGCGCTCACGCTCGAGATCCATGGAATCCAGAACCTGTGACGCCATCTCACGCTCGGTCAGCCCTCCACATATCTGAATGAAGCGGTCGGCAAGGGTGGATTTGCCGTGGTCGATATGGGCAATAATTGAAAAATTGCGGATCAGGCTCAGGTCGCTCACTGCAAGATTCTTCCAGACGTGGTTTGCCAGACATGGCGGTGACCGGGGGGAACTACCCCCGAAAACAGCCCGCAAGTCTACCTGATTCCGCTCCGCCGCGCTATCTGTGCAGGGGGGAGATCGCAGCGGTGACGCCGCCGATCTCCTTGCAGGCACTGCTGGTTTACTTAGCCAGACGGAAAGTGATGTAGCTTGCTCGCCCCTGTCGAATCACTCGCATGGAAACAGAGCGATCAACCGGGAGACTGCTGGCAATCTCGGTGAAATCCGCAGCGGATTCAACCGCGCGGTTGTTCAGATTGGTGATGACGTCACCAGGACGCAGCCCGATCATTGCGCCAGGGCCAGGGGTCACCTCACGCACCACCACACCAGCGGGAACATCCAGACTTTTCTTCTGCTCGTCGGTCAGCTCGACAACCGCAATGCCCAGCCGGTTATCTGTCGTTCCGGGTGCATGGGGTGACGGAGCACCCGGCCCCATCGCCTGAGCGTTGTCGTCAGGCAACGCGCCGATTTCCAGCTTCAGCTTCTGGCGCTTGCGATCGCGGATGATATCCATGGTCGCCTTGCTGCCGGGACGCAGACGCCCCACCGCATGCGGCAGATCGGATGACATGATGATGTCATTGCCGTTCAGTCGCAGAATCACATCACCGACTTTCAGGCCACCCTTGTCGCCCGGACCATCCGGCAGGATCTGAGCCACCAGCGCACCCGCAGGGCGCTCCAGACCGAAGGACTCCGCGAGATCCTTGTTGACCTCCTGAATCACCACGCCCAGCCAGCCACGGCGTACTGCACCTTCACTCTTCAGCTGCTCGACCACATCCATGGCCACATCCACCGGAATCGCAAAGGACAGGCCCATGAAGCCACCGGAGCGGGTGAAGATCTGTGAGTTGATCCCCACCACCTCGCCCTGCAGGTTGAATAGCGGGCCGCCAGAGTTGCCGGGGTTGATCGCCACATCCGTCTGGATGAAAGGCACATAGCTTTCATTGGGCAGGCTGCGACCCTTGGCGCTGACGATTCCGGCAGTCACCGAGTACTCGAAACCAAAGGGCGAACCGATCGCCAGCACCCACTCGCCGGTTTTCAACTCGGCAGATTTACCCATGCGCACCACCGGCAAATCGGCACCCGCGTCAACTTTCAGCAAGGCAAGGTCCGAACGCGGATCCGCACCGACCAACTCGGCCTCCAGTTCACGGCGATCCGACAGGCGTACGAAAATTTCGTCCGCTCCGGCCACCACGTGATTATTGGTCAGGACGTAACCATCTTTGGAAACAATGAAACCCGAACCCAGTGATTGCGCCTGACGCTGAGGTGCTGATTGGGAGCCGTCAGGGAAACTGCGTTCGAAGAACTCTCGGAAAATAGGCGGCAGGCCTTCCATTTCCGGCATCATCGGCCCCGCTGTACGACGCGTGACATTCTGCCGGGTACTGATATTGACCACCGCTGGCGAGGCTTCTTCAACCAGTTCCGTGAAGTCGGGCAGCTGCGCCACCGCCAACGTTTGCCAGGTCATCAACCAGACACCGGCAATTCCAAGCACCCATCGCTGTATTGATGTCATATCAACCCTCACTCCTTTCCAGTAAACCGCTGACAATATGCGAGCTGCCAACCCTGCCAATCACGCGCGGAGTGAAACTCGGATCCGAGCCCAGACGACCGGTATGCCAACGTATTGCAACAAACCCAAGAGCCAGGCCGGAAAATCCAGCCAATATGATCAAGGGCTCGCCTACCCCAGTTGCCTGCGCCAGCAGGGCGCAGGCGAACAGCGCCAGCAGAGGCACCATATAAATCAATGAGGAGCCCCGCACTACTGCGTTTTCCGGGACACCAATGATGATCTCATCACCCACCTGACAGGATCGATCATCCAGTACTCTTATGAATCCCTGACGGGCACCCCCGCCCAACCGCTGCAACAACGACTGACCGCAACCGGCCCGAGCCTGGCAGCTGTTACAGGCGCTGCGCCGGATGGTTTCCACCCAGACAGCGCCCTGCTCCACACTCAATACCCGCCCCTGCTCCTCGATCACCGCTGCGCTCCCGCAATCGACTCACTGAGAGAATCAACGATACGCTCCGCAGTGATGGGTGGAATCTCACCGACCACCGTTGCCAGGTAAAGATTGTCCGCCGCCATCAGCCGACGACTGACCGCTACCGTCGGCCCCAACTGAGCGCGCAGATCTTCCGCCAGACTGTCCTTGCCAAGAGGCTCGACGAACAGCGTGAAGCGCGCCAGACCATCACTATAGATCTGCGCTGTGATACGCGACTCGGTATCTTTCAGGGTCTGTACCTGCTGATGCCCCAGCTTGAACCCAGGTGGCAGCCATGCCGGCTCCCAGAAGTTGGCCAGCTCAGCCGACGTATCTTCGACCACATCCAGTTTCAGACAGGAGGAGGATGGTGCAAGATCCGCGGGATCAGGTTCATCAAAGCTGATCGCGGCGAACTGAAAGCGCTCGAGCAGCTCACGTCGCTCATCCACCAGCAACGATTTGAGCATCAGCCCTGTTTCGTTATCCAGATACAATTCATAGGCATAGCGGAAGGCATCGCGGGGCTGCAGAGAGATGACGGTCACCGGCCGTGAGGCAATATGCGTATTGCCCAGCACACGCAACGCATACCAATCCGCCAATTGCGCCGGCTCGGTCTCCGATGCGGGAATGCTTTGATGAACATTGGTCTGGGGCATGGTGGTGGCACAGATCAGCTGACCATCGCGGCGCACCCATTCCTGATGCCTGCCGGCAGTCTGGACCAGGCGCTCCTGAACGCCGTCATTCCCGGCCTTTCGCCAGATGTTCTGAGTAGTGAAGATGCCGGAGCGTTCGTAGACATAGGCGCCGTGATAGCTCTGTTCACGGGCAGCCTGCGCCATGCGCTCCAGCCAGAGGGTGCTTTCTTCAGCCGGAAGACTGGGAGCCAGCAACAGGGCGGCCAATCCCGACCACCCCAACACGTGTTTCAATCGTAACACTAATTATTTTCCAGGCTCGCTGCGCGGGCGTAGGGCACCAGCTGTGGTGCTGCCTGCGCACTGTTTTCCGCGTGTCGACGCAGATAGTCGCCGATCCGCTGTTCCTGCCAGGCGGAAGGACCGCTCGGCTGGGCCTGCTCGGCTTGATCCGCCAGAGACGAGAAACCGGCCAATACCGCGCCCGGACGCGCCTGCCCCGACGCCATTACCGGGGTACCAACAGCCGGCGCCGTGCGCTCGACCGCAGCCATGGTATTGCTGTCAGGCAAGCTCTCCTGATTGACCATTCGCACACCAACCAGCACAGCCAGCGTGACAGAAGCAGCCACCGCGACCCGACCCAACTGCACTTTCCAGCGCATCGAGTTGACTGATGGCGCTGACGCCGGGGTGGGCTCATCAGCCAGAGCTGCGGCAATGCCAGCAGACAGATCAACACCTGTCTGCCAAGGCTCCTTATGCATGACGGACCGCGCATACTGATATCGCTCCCATGTACGGCGGACGTCAGGAGCCTGTTCACCGGCATGAAGGACTCGGCGCAATTCCAATTGCTCTGCCTCGTCGTCCATGAGCGCGGAGAGAGTCTCCCGCAAGGATTCGCTTCTCATTGCTCTACCTCTACTATATAGGCCCCACAGGGGCGTCACCGTTTCCCTGACATCACGCTTCAAGCAATGGCTTCAGGGCTTTGTCGATGGCCTCCCGTGCTCGAAAAATCCTTGATCGCACAGTACCCACCGGGCATTCCATCACATTGGCAATATCTTCATAGCTGAGACCTTCGAATTCACGCAAAGTCAGAGCCATTCGCAAATCTTCCGGCAACAACTGCAGGGTTCTGTTGACCACCTGCTCAATCACATCCCGGAGCAGTTCCCGCTCGGGAGAATGAATGTCTTTGAGAGCGCTGTCGCCGTCGTAATATTCGGCATCCTCGGCGGCGATATCGGAGTCCGGTGGACGTCGCCCTCTGGCTACCAGATAGTTCTTGGCCGTATTGATCGCAATCCGATACAGCCAGGTATAAAAAGCACTATCCCCCCGGAAATTCGCCAGAGCGCGATAGGCCTTGATGAAAGCCTCCTGGGCCACATCCTGGGCCTCGTGGGAGTCATGCACAAAACGAGTGACCAGAGCCAGAATCTTGTGCTGATATTTGAGCACCAGTAAATCGAAGGCACGCTTATCTCCCTGCTGCACCCGTTCGACCAACTGCTGATCAGTTTGTTCAGTCATGATGCGGTACCACCGCACTGACCGCCGGACTTGTTCTATTGCGATAGACCCGCGATGTAACCAAAAGTTCTCCCCTCACTCAGGTTCAGATCTAAGAGCCTGCATTGGAAAATAAGTTCCGAGACAGGGTGGCAAAGTGATTATATCTTGGCATTCTGCGGCGCAGCACGCCGGTTTTCTGTGGCAGTATTGTGAATCAGATACCTTATATATACTACCCCGGCACCGGCCAACCAAGAGACCCTCATGACCCGACAACAGCAATACGATGTACTGGTAATCGGCAGCGGCGCAGCTGGTCTGACGCTGGCTTTGAATCTGGCGGATAACCTGCGTATCGCAGTGATCAGCAAGGGCCAGCTCTCGGAAGGGTCTACCTTCTGGGCGCAGGGCGGCGTGGCTGCCGTACTGGACGACGCGGATACCGTGGACGCCCATGTTCAGGACACCCTGATCGCCGGCAGCGGGCTTTGCCATGAGGACGCCGTGCGTCAGATTGTCGGCGATAGCCGGGACGCCATCGGCTGGCTGGTGGATCAGGGCGTACCCTTTACCCGTGGGCGCCGTGAAGATGGCAGCCAGACCGATGACTTCCACCTTACCCGGGAAGGCGGTCACAGCCACCGACGCATCATTCACGCAGCGGATGCCACCGGCGCAGCGATCTTCAATACGTTACTGCAGCAGGCTCAAGCACACGACAATATCGAGCTGCTGGAGAACCGCGTTGCCGTTGACCTGATCACCAGCGCAAAACTGGGTCAACAGGACAATCGCTGCTTGGGCGCCTACATTCTCGATCGCAGCACCGGCCATGTGGAAACCTTCGGCGCCCGTTTTACCGTGCTCGCCACCGGCGGTGTCAGCAAGGTCTATCTGTATACCAGCAATCCGGACGGCGCCTCGGGCGATGGTATCGCCATGGCCTGGCGGGCCGGCTGCCGGGTAGCCAACCTGGAATTCAATCAGTTTCACCCGACCTGCCTGTATCACCCCAGGGCCAAGAGCTTTCTGGTCACCGAAGCCCTGCGCGGCGAAGGCGCCGTACTGAAGCTGCCGGACGGCACCCGCTTCATGCCACGCTTTGACGAGCGTGCCGAACTGGCTCCCCGCGATATCGTCGCGCGGGCCATCGACCATGAGATGAAGCGCCTGGGTCTGGATTGTGTCTACCTGGACATCAGCCACAAACCCGCCGAGTTCATCCGCGAACATTTCCCCACGGTATATGAACGCTGCCTGAGTTTTGGTATCGACATCACCCGCGAGCCCATCCCGGTAGTACCGGCAGCGCATTACACCTGTGGTGGGGTGATGGTGGATAAAGCCGGCATGACAGACGTGAACGGCCTGTATGCCATCGGCGAAACCAGCTTCACCGGCTTGCATGGTGCCAATCGCATGGCCAGCAACTCCTTGCTGGAGTGCATTGTCTATGGCCGCGCAGCCAGTCGGGACATTCTGCAGAAGCTGGCCGACTCCAGGCTGCCAGACGAATTGCCCCGCTGGGACGAAAGCCGGGTAACCGACTCCGACGAGGACGTGATCATCTCCCACAACTGGGACGAGTTGCGACGTTTCATGTGGGACTATGTCGGCATAGTCCGCACCACCAAACGGCTGCAGCGGGCCAAGCACCGGGTGGACATGCTGCTGGCAGAAATCCACGAGTTCTACAGTAATTACACGGTATCCCGGGACCTGCTGGAACTGCGTAACCTGGCGGTGGTGGCGGACCTGATCATCCGCTCGGCCATGCTGCGTCATGAAAGCCGCGGCCTGCATTACACCCTGGATTATCCGGACCTGCTACCCGAGGCCCGGGATACTATTCTGCAGCCGCCCAGCGCTGACGACTGAAGCGCAACCGCAACCGCAGC
>JASJKW010000450.1:0-7747 GCA_037621305.1 Pseudomonas sp. | reverse complement strand
GAAGCGGCGAATCGCGTCACTGATCGGGCAGAAGATCACGCCCGCCTCTTCCAGCTTCTCGCGGAAGGTGGTGACTACGGATACCGAGTCGAAGACCACATCCATAGCAACGCCGGCCAGTGCTTCCTGCTCATGCAGCGGGATGCCCAGCTTTTCGTAGGTCGCCAGCAGCTCCGGGTCAACCTCGGCCAGGCTCTTGGGTCGATCCGCCATGCTCTTGGGGGCCGAGTAGTAGGAAATGCTCTTGAAGTCGATTTCCGGATAATGCACATGAGCCCAGGTCGGCTCTTCCATTTCCAGCCAAGCGCGATAGGCCTTCAGGCGCCACTCGAGCATCCATTCAGGCTCTTCCTTGCGCGCAGAGATAAAGCGAATGACATCTTCATCAAGGCCGGGCGGCAACGTGTCGGATTCGATGTCGGTATGGAAGCCGGCGGCGTAATCCGTCTTGATAAGGTTCTCGACTTCTTGAGTCACGGTATCACCTCAATCCCGCAGCCAGCATTATGGCGGTGGCTGCATTGTGTATCAGACTGCAATACCTCTGCGGGTATTACTCTTCAATTCGCGCGGCCAGAAGCCGCGTCAGATGATGCGTTCCAGATTGACGACATTCTGGCTGGAGCAGTTGCTCTTGTCCTGCCGGGTGCGTACTCGCTGAATGTCATCACGGGAAACCAGGTCGGCCAGCGTGATGCCTGCAAGAAAGTCATGCAGACGCTCACTCAGATCGGTCCAGAGATAGTGCGTCAGGCAAACATCGCCGTGCTGGCAGTCACCCTTGCCCAGACAGCGGGTGGCGTCCATGGAATCGTTCACCGCTTCAACTATCTGCGACACATTGATAGCGCCCGGGCCACCGGCCAGACGGTAACCGCCTCCCGGACCACGCACGCTTTCAACCAGCTTGGCACGCCGCAGTTTGGCAAACAGTTGCTCCAGATAGGAAACCGATACACCTTGGCGCTGGGATATATCCGCCAAGGTGATGGGCCCCTGATCCTCATGGAGGGCCAGGTCCAGCATCGCTGTAACAGCGTAACGGCCTTTGGTGGTCAGACGCATAACGGTACCCGAGTCAGGTTTTCACATGACCGAAACTATGCAATATCCAACCAAATTAGTCAAGTATTAAACCCCTTCCCCATAAGGAGCTACGGCAGACCTGCATGGTCGAGCGCAGTCGTTTTTCCGGCACATAGTATAGAGTCATTGTCAGAACGCTTGAAGCAAAAGCGGGAGCATGTTCTGCTTGGGTTAATTCACGCGAAACAGCTGATACAAGTGGAAATTACGTGTATCGTTCCGTCACTTTCCAATTATGTCCCACCAGGAGTCTTGATCAATGAGCCATGAAAAACAATTCTATATCAACGGCCAATGGGTAGAGCCCAACGGCGACCGCACCGTTGATGTGATCAACCCCGCCACCGAAGAGGTGGCCGCTACCATCGCGCTGGGTAATGAAAAGGATGTCGATGCCGCTGTCGCTGCTGCACGCGCGGCATTTGAATCCTTCTCCCAGACCAGCCGTGAAGAGCGCATCGCCCTGCTGGAACGCGTTCTCGAAATCTACCAGCGCCGTTCCGACGAGTTTGCCAAAGCCATTTCCATCGAAATGGGTGCACCGGCCAAACTGTCGAAGCATGCCCAGGCTCCTTCCGGCACCGGCCATTTCGCTGCCGCGCTGAAAGCACTGAAGGAATTCGAATTCGAAGAGCGCATTGGCAACACCCTGGTGGTCAAGGAGCCGATCGGCGTGTGCGGCTTGATTACCCCCTGGAACTGGCCGGTCAACCAACTGGCCTGCAAGATCGCCCCTGCCCTGGCCACCGGTTGCACCATGGTACTCAAGCCCTCGGAAGTGGCGCCGCTGTCAGCGCTGTTGCTCGCCGAAGTACTGGACGAAGCCGGCGTACCAGCCGGGGTGTTCAACCTGGTCAATGGTGACGGCCCTACCGTCGGCGCGGCCATGTCGGCCCATCCGGATATCGACATGATGTCCTTCACCGGCTCTACCGGTGCCGGCCGCCAGGTAATGAAGAGCGGTGCCGACACCATCAAGCGTGTCGCATTGGAACTCGGCGGTAAGTCGGCCAACATCCTGCTCGATGATGCGAATTTCGAGAAGATGGTTGCTCATGGCGTCATGTCCTGCATGAACAACAGCGGCCAGTCCTGTAACGCCCCGACCCGCATGCTGGTACCCAACAGCCGCATGGATGAAGTCGCGGCTATCGCCAAGGCCGTTTCGGCCAAGGTTAAAGCCGGCGCTCCCGATGGTGCGGACACGGTTATTGGTCCGGTGGTATCCAAGGTTCAGTGGAACAAGATTCAGGAGCTGATTGGCAAGGGTATCGAGGACGGCGCCAAGCTGGTGGTCGGCGGTACCGGTCGCCCCGAGGGCCTGGACAAGGGCTACTATGTTCAGCCAACCATCTTCAGCCATGTGACCACCGACATGACCATTGCCCGCGAAGAGATTTTTGGGCCGGTATTGTCCATCATCGGTTACGAAGATGAGGCCGATGCCATCCGCATCGCCAACGACACCCGTTATGGTCTGTCCGGCTACATCTCCTCCGCCGACCTGGATCGCGCCCGCAATGCCGCCCGCCAGATCCGCACCGGCATGGTCCACCTCAACGGTGCCCCGCTGGACAACAATGCCCCCTTTGGTGGTTACAAGGAATCCGGCAACGGTCGCGAATGGGGCCATTACGGCATGGAAGACTTCCTCGAAGTGAAATCCATCTTCGGGTATTACGCTGCAAGCTGATCTCATCTGCAGGGCGCCGCACCGGCGCCCTTTCTATTCCCGTGGCGCATCTGGACGCTGAGCCGCGTGCGACATATCGGCATCCCCTCCCCTTGATCATCGATAGATTGATCTGCGTCAGGCTCGCTAGCAGTTGCTGAGCTAGGCTGTCTGGGTTCCTGTTCAGAAAACAATGCTGACCTATCCGCTATCCGGAGAACTCCCATGGCTGAAATGATGAAAGCCGCAATATTCATAGAGCCCGGCCGCATCGAGCTGGCTGATAAACCCATTCCCGCTATAGGGCCCAATGACGCACTCGTTCGTATTACGACCACCACGATCTGCGGTACCGATATCCACATTCTGAAAGGTGAGTACCCTGTTGCAAAGGACCTCACTATCGGTCATGAGCCGGTGGGGATAATTGAAAAGCTGGGCAGCGCTGTGCATGGCTACCAGGAAGGCCAGCGGGTCATTGCCGGAGCAATCTGTCCCAACTTCAATTCCTATGCGGCTCAGGACGGAGTGGCCTCGCAGGACGGTAGTTACCTGACGGCAGACGGCCGCTGCGGATGTCATGGATACAAAGCTACCGCGGGCTGGCGCTTTGGCAACCTGATCGACGGCACCCAAGCTGAATATGTGCTGGTACCCGATGCTCAGGCCAACCTTGCGCCTATTCCAGACGGCTTGACCGATGAGCAGGTGCTGATGTGTCCGGACATCATGTCTACCGGCTTCAAGGGGGCGGAAAACGCCAACATCCGCATCGGCGATACCGTCGTTATCTTTGCTCAGGGCCCGATCGGCTTGTGCGCCACAGCAGGTGCCCGTTTACTGGGTGCCACCACCATCATTGCCGTGGATGGCAATGACCACCGTCTCGGGATTGCCAAGCAGATGGGCGCTGATATCACGCTCAACTTCAACAATTGTGACGTAGTCGACGAAGTAATGAAGATCACCGGCGGTCGCGGTGCTGATTCGTCTATCGAGGCGCTGGGTACCCAGCTAACCTTCAGCCAGGCCCTGAAGAGCATCAAGCCAGGCGGAACGCTTTCCAGCCTCGGCGTATATTCAAAGGATCTCAGTATCCCAGTTGATGCCTTTGCCGCTGGTCTGGGGGATCACCGTATCAACACCGCATTGTGCCCCGGCGGCAAGGAGCGCATGCGCCGGCTGATGAATGTAGTCGCGTCCAACCGGCTGGACCTGGGTGTACTGGTTACCCACCAATACAAACTGGATGACATTGTCGATGCCTATGACCTGTTCGCTCATCAGCGCGACGGTGTATTGAAGATTGCGCTTAAACCCTGAAAGACCGGTAGTGGCCGACAGGCAAACTTCGGCCGCTACCTTACTCCTTCGCGTTGCACACAACTCGTGTTCCAGCTGTTCCCTGCAGGATCGCCAAGGCATCTTTCAGTTTGCCAATGCCACTGATTGCCCCCTGCTCAGCAAAGTCAGCTGCCGCAGTGAGTTTCGGACCCATCGATCCGGCGGGCAGATCCAGCGCCCGAGCTTGGGATAGACTCAGCGAGCCGATCGCTGTTGCGCTGTCGGTGCCGAAGTCCTGATAAAGGGCATCTACATCAGTCAGCAACAACAAGGCATCCGCATTCAGTTGTTGCGCCAGCAGCGCGCTGGCAGCATCTTTATCAATAACAGCCTCGACACCTACAGTACTGCCATCATCACGGCGGATGATCGGAATCCCACCGCCGCCCGCGCAGATGACCACTACGTTTTGCTCCAGCAATAATTGGATTACCCTTATGTCCGGGATCTCCAGCGGTCTCGGAGATGGCACAACTCTGCGCCACTTATCGCCGTCCTGTGCAATGTGCCAGCCAAGGGCACTGGCCCGGGATTCAGCTTCAACCCGCTCGTATACGGGGCCGATGAACTTAGTTGGATAATCAAATGCAGGGTCATGCTGGTCGACCACCACCTGAGTCAGCAGCGTCGCCACAGCGCGCTCATGATTCAGCGCATTCTCTAGCTCCTGCTCGATCACATAACCGATCATGCCTTCGGTTTCCGCTCCCAGCATATCCAGCGGATAGGGCTCGTCCGGCTTGTAAGCGGCTGTGCGTAACGCCAGCAAACCTACCTGCGGGCCGTTACCATGGGTAATTACCAGGTCATGGCCGGCGCGGATTATAGCTGCTAGGCTCTCGGCAGCTGTCCGCACATTGGCTCGCTGGGTGCGGGCGCTCAACGGCTCGCCGCGTTTCAATAGAGCGTTACCGCCCAGAGCTGCAACTACTAACATGTTCAACCTCCCAGAGTGGCAACCAACACCGCTTTGATGGTGTGCATGCGATTTTCCGCCTGGTCAAAAACGATCGAGGCAGGACTTTCGAATACCTCATCGGTGACTTCCATGGCCGCGATACCAAACTTATGCTCAATCTCCCTGCCAATGACGGTTTCAGTGTTATGGAATGCCGGCAAGCAGTGCATGAAGCGAACTTGAGGGTTTCCCGTTTTTTCCATGAGCGCTACGTTGACCTGATAGGGCAACAGCAGCTTGATCCGCTCCGCCCACTTTTCTTCTGGCTCACCCATGGAGACCCATACGTCGGTATACACGAAGTCCACCCCTGCCACGGCACTGTCAATGTCGTCGGTAATCATGATTCGCGCACCCGTAGTACTGGCAATCTGCTCGGCTTGCTGACGGATCTCGACAGGCGGCCAGCAACTTCGTGGCGCACACAGGCGCACATCCATGCCCATCTTGGCCCCGCCGATAAGCAGGCTGTCGCCCATATTGTTGGCGGCATCCCCAATGAACACATAGGAGATATCCCGCAGCGGCTTCTCCACATGCTCCTGCATCGTCAGAAAGTCGGCAAGCACCTGGGTGGGATGGAACTCGTCCGTCAATCCGTTATACACCGGTACCCCGGCATACTTGGCCAGCTCTTCGACCACGGAGTGTCCGAAACCGCGGTATTCGATGGCATCGTAAACCCGACCGAGCACTCTGGCGGTGTCCTTGACCGATTCCTTATGGCCGATGTGGGTGCCACTCGGCCCGAGGTAAGTGACATGCGCGCCCTGGTCAAAGGCCGCCACTTCAAATCCCACGCGGGTACGGGTGGAGTCCTTCTCGAAGATCAGGGCGATTTCCTTGCCGCGCAACTGCGGCACCTCGGTGCCTGTATATTTCGCTGCCTTGAGGTCGGCCGAGAGCTTCAACAAGAACGCGATTTCACGGGGACTGAAGTCCCTCAGAGTGAGAAAGTGTCTGTTATTCAGATTGAGAGCCATGATTCAATATCCTTGTTGGTCAGAGAGCATCACGTATGGTCGGGCAGCTCATGCAGCGGCCACCTCCCCGGCCACGGCCCAGTTCCGCGCCGGGAACCTGCAGCACCTCGATGCCAGCTGCCTCCAGAGCGGCGTTGGTGTCGTCATTTCGGTCATAGCCGACCACCACTCCGGGGCTGAGTGCCAACACGTTGTTGCCATCATTCCACTGCTCACGCTCACGCTCCGCCGGCGTATCACCACCAGTGGGAACCACGACCAGAGATTCATAACCCAGCATGTCAGCGACCACATCGAACATCGGACGCAGGTCATGGGTGAACGACAGATGTTTGCCACCCTTGCCTGGGCGAATGTCGTAACACACCACCTGGTCGGACACTTCCTTGAACGCCGTGACCACATTGCCGCCACAGAAGGTAAAGACGGTATCCAGGTGCATGGCTGCGCGGCTCTTAGGCATCTGGCAGGCCACTACACGATTGACCGTGCCGCGCTCGAACAACGCATTGGCTAACTGACCAATAGCCTGAGGCGATGTCCGCTCACCCATTCCGATCAGCACAGCGCCGTTGCCGACCGGCATAATGTCGCCGCCCTCCAGCGTGGCCAGGGCATGATCCTTGAGCGGGTCGCCCCATACTTCCTCAACCTTGCCGGCGAATTTTGGATGAAAGCGGTAGACTGCCGTCATCAGCAGGGTCTCCGGTTTGCGCGCAGCCCAGTACATCGGGTTCAGGGTAACGGCGTCATAGATCCACGCGCTGCAATCACGGGTGAACAGGAAATTCGGCAAAGGCGGGAGAATGAAACCATGGGGGCCCAGATGGTTGCCGAACAATCCGCTGGGATTGAATGGCAGGTCGTTCACCTGGAGCCCACCGATAAGAAACTCTGCCAGCCGCTGGCCCGGCAACGTATCCATCCAGGCGCGCAGCTCGGAAACCATACCCACACCAACATGGTTCCAGCTGATTCGATGATCAAGGATCCACGCCCGAGCCTCTGCGATATCAAGGGTTTCAGCCAGCAACTCATTGACGTCCAGCACCTCCACTCCGCGGGCGCGCATCAGGTTGGAGAAAACATCGTGATCCTGCTGCGCCTGCTTGACCCAGAACACATCATCAAACAGCAGTGCGTCGCAATTGCTGGGCGTAAGTCGGCGGTGGGCCAGCCCTGGCCTGCAAACGATGACTTGTCGCAGAGTACCGGTTTCAGAGTGGACGCCCAATTTATATTCAGTCACGTTAAAGTCCTCGCTAGCTGGCAAACTAAAGGAAGATGCCGATGCTGATCACCAGAGTGATAAACAGAGTGAGAATCAGCAGCAATGGCAAAATAAAGACCAACCACCGGTCATAGGAAACCCGCGCGATGGCCAGGCCACCGATAACGACGGCGAAGGTTGGGTTGATGAGATTGACCAGCCCGTTGGCTGATTGGTAGGCAGTGACTACCAAGTCCCTGTTGACGTTGGCAAAGTCCGCCAAGGGAGCAAGGATGGGCATCGAGAGTACGGCAAGACCCGATGAAGATGGTACGAAGAAGCTCATACCCACTTCGATCCAGAACATCAGATTGATAAACGCCAACTCCGACAGCCCGCCGAGGCTGGTTTCAGCGCTATGCAGGATAGTGTCGGCGATCATGCCTTGCTCCATGATCACCACTATCCCTCTGGCTAGGCCTACCACCAGCGCA
>JASJKW010000449.1:0-6281 GCA_037621305.1 Pseudomonas sp. | reverse complement strand
TCGGTGCAGCGGCATTTCCGCGAGCTGGGCATCAATGTGCAGCAGGACCCGGTCACTGTGGTAGGTATCGGTGACATGAGCGGAGATGTGTTCGGCAACGGGCTGCTGCGCTCCCGGTCGGTGAAGCTGCTGGCGGCCTTTAACCATCTGAATATTTTCATTGACCCCGATCCCGACCCGGAGCGTAGCTTTGACGAGCGCCAGCGGCTCTACGATCTGCCGCGCTCAAGCTGGACTGATTATGATCCGGAGTTGATCTCGGCGGGCGGCGGGGTCTTCCCGCGCAGCCTCAAGCAGATCAAGCTGACGCCGGAAATGAAGGAGGTCTTTGTCATCAGCGAAGACCAGCTCACACCTGCGGAGCTGATCAATCGACTGCTTCAGGCGCCGGTGGATCTGCTGTGGAACGGCGGCATTGGCACCTACGTCAAGGGCTCGACGGAAAGCCATGCTGACGTCGGCGACAAGGCCAATGACGCGGTCCGGGTGGATGGCGGCGAGTTGCGCTGCAAGGTGGTCGGCGAGGGCGGTAACCTCGGCATGACACAACTGGGGCGGATCGAATATTGCCTGAATGGCGGTGCATCCAATACCGATTTCATCGATAACGCTGGCGGGGTGGACTGCTCCGACCATGAGGTCAATATCAAGATTCTGCTGAACGAAGTGGTCGCAGCAGGGGATATGACCGGCAAACAGCGTAACCAGCTGCTGGCAGATATGACCGAGGCGGTGGCAGGGCTGGTATTGAGCAATAATTATCAGCAGACCCAGGCGATCAGTCTCGCCGAGGGGCAGGCTGCCCGCTCCATGGCGGAGTACCGACGTTTCATCAGCGTCATGGAAGCCAGCGGTAATCTCAATCGCGCGCTGGAGTTTCTGCCTGAGGATGACCAGCTGGCCGATCGCGCAGCCAAGGGGGGAGGGTTGACCCGGCCGGAGCTGTCGGTGTTGATTTCCTACTCCAAGGCGGACCTGAAGGAACGATTGGCAGCCTCGGAGGCGCCGGAAGATACCTGGCTGGCCCGTGAAATGGTCACGGCCTTCCCGCCGCAGCTGGTGCGTGAACATACCGCGGCGCTTGCCGGACACCGGCTGCGGCGGGAAATCATCGCCACGCAACTGGCCAACAATCTGGTGAACCACATGGGGATCACCTTCCTGCGGCGTATGGAGCAGTCAACCGGTGCCGGTGTCGGGGAAATTGTAGCGGCCTATGTGGTGGCGCGGGATGTGTTCCGACTGATGGATCAGTTTGAGAGTATCGCCAAGCTGGATTGCCAGCTGCCGGCGGCGGTACAGATT
The DNA here is from genome assembly GCA_037621305.1 of Pseudomonas sp. GTDB lineage: Bacteria > Pseudomonadota > Gammaproteobacteria > Pseudomonadales > Pseudomonadaceae > Halopseudomonas. The sequence continues at coordinate 4,976 of JASJKW010000449.1, read as the reverse complement.
GAATTGATGGATGAGCTGATGCGGCTGGCACGTCGGGCCACACGCTGGTTCATCCGGCGCCGCGGCACGTCGGGTTACCCGGGAGAGCAGATGCAGACGGCAGCCCAAGTGGCGCATTTCGCGCCGCAGATCCAGGCGCTTGATGAGCATTTCGATGAGATCCTCGAGGGCTCCGTGCGTCAGGTGTGGGAATCGCGGTTCAAGCACTATACGGCCGCCGGCGTTCCGGCACCGATCGCGCGTCTGGTGGCAGGAGCCGTGCATTTCTATACCATGCTCGGGGTGATCGACGCAGCCGATGTCACCGGGCAACCCGTGCAAAGGGTGGCTCAGGTATTCTTTGCCCTGGGTAGCGAGCTGCAGATCACCTGGTTCGCCAATCAGATCAATGCGCTGCCGGTGGATTCCCACTGGCAGGCACTGGCCAGAGAGGCCTATCGAGACGAGTGGGAGAATCAGCTGAGCAGCATGACCGTATCGGTTCTGCAGGCGAGCGACCGGGATACGCCGGTAGACGAATTGCTGGCCGGTTGGTTGAGTCATAACCAGATACTGGTGCAGCGTTGGCACGCATTACTGAGCGAGCTGGGAAGCGCCGGGCCGAACGATTACCCGATGATAGCAGTCGCCATGCGCGAACTGGCCAACCTGGCCAGCAGCGCTCGGCAGGCCCCCATGGAGAAACATGCAGGAACTGATTATTGATCTGGCATTGCCCGCCGAGCGATACCTGGCCTGGTACCGAGGCCAGGCCGGCCGGGTGATGATGCACAGCCGCGACGGTCGCCGTGTCAGCCTGCCGGCTCACCATCTGCGCCCCTTCCTCCGTCATGAGGGGGTGTATGGCAGTTTCGTCATGCGCTTTACCGCTGAGGGCAAGCTGGTCTCGCTGGAACGCCTGGAATAGTTGTCAATCCGGTCAGCTGGACGTTAAAAACCGGGCATAAAACGGTATACTCCGCGCAGCTATTTATAACCGGGGCATCACCATGTATTCCAACCTGCGTTCCCTGATGTTTCGGCTGCCAGCCGAAACTTCCCATGACCTGGCGCTGGACATGATCGGCGCAGCCGGACGCTTGCGTCTGGCGTCCTGTCTGACACGACCGGTGCAATCCCATCCGGTGCAGCTGCTGGGCATGACTTTCGATAATCCGGTCGGTCTGGCTGCCGGGCTGGACAAGAACGCCATTGCGGTGGATGGCCTGGCGGGTCTGGGCTTCGGCTTTATCGAGGTGGGCACCGTGACGCCCCGGCCGCAGCAGGGTAACCCCAAGCCGCGGATGTTCCGCCTGCCACAGGCCAACGCCATCATCAATCGCATGGGTTTCAATAACCTGGGCGTGGATGCTCTGGTGGAACGCATCGCTCGGGTGCGCTACCAGGGGACGCTGGGTATCAATATCGGCAAGAACGCCACGACGCCGGTCGGACGCGCGGTGGACGACTATCTGTACTGCCTGCGCAAGGTCTACAGCCACGCCGGCTATGTGACGGTGAACCTGTCGTCGCCGAATACACCCGGTCTGCGTACCTTGCAGTACGGTGACACGCTCAAGGTTCTGCTGTCCGAGATCAAGGCCTGTCAGCAAGAGCTGGCCAGCTTGTACGACCGCTATGTACCCATTGCGATCAAGATTGCTCCGGACATGACGCCCGAAGAGCTGTCGGTGGTTGCCCGGACGCTGGTGGAGCAGGGTATGGATGCGGTGATTGCCACCAACACCACCCTTGATCGCTCGCGGGTGGAAGGACTGACATTCGCTGATGAGGCCGGTGGCCTGTCGGGTGGACCCTTGACTGAGGCTTCGACTGAAGTGATCCGTGTTCTGGCCGGTGAGCTGAATGGGCAGATGCCGATCATTGGCGTTGGCGGGATTCTGACCGGTGCTGATGCAGCAGCCAAAATCGCAGCGGGAGCCAGTCTGGTACAGCTGTACAGCGGCTTCATCTACCGTGGACCGGAACTGATCCGTGAGTGTGTGGATGCTATTGCGGCGATGAACAGCGGCGCTGCGGGGAATGTGGGGAAATAATCAGGGTTAAATAAATGGCCCCCGTAAACGGGGGCCTTGGGCCTCGCAGGCCCGACGCTCTGAGTGAGCGCCCTGGGTAAAAAGGGTGGGAGAGGGAATTACCCTACCGCGCGCATCTCGTTGAGGCGATGCACGCCTGAAATACCGGTGAATCCTGCCCAGTGGTCGGCTCTGCCTTCACGCCAGCCATTGATCCAGTTCTGTCTGCCGGCAGTGCTGTTGAAGGGACAGGAGTCTTGAGACTTGCCTTGAACGCCGTTCTGATATCCGCGCAAATATGCTCGTTCCATCGGATCACGCTTTAGTCTTCTCATAAAGTACAGCCCTCGTGTGGTATGACAACCCGGTCCAACTGGTCTGGTCCGGGGTTTGGTGCAGAGAATCTTGTCCCTGCACCCGGGAATCTGCGGAGATCGCAGCTTCCTTGTTCGGTTTACCAACGCAAAGTCATGAAGTCTCTTGTACCCTATTACGACAGGCTGAGAAAGATCGAATTGGCATACTGGGCTCATTCCTTAGAGCCTGGATGCAACATAAACGTAACACTGTTCTGGAAATCAACGAGATGCGCGAGACCCTTGAATTTTTTATCACCTGTCCGAAGGGCATCGAGGGCCTGTTGCTCGACGAGCTGCGGGCGCTGGGCGCGTCGTCGGCCAGGGAAACCGTTGCCGGTGTCCATGCTGAAGGTGACCTGGAGTTGGGCTACCGGATCTGCCTCTGGTCGCGTCTGGCGAACCGGGTGCTGCTTATTCTTGAGCGCTTTCCAGGCAGCGATGCGCAAAGCCTGTATGACGGGGTCGCGCGCGTTCAGTGGGCTGATCATCTGCAGCCGGACGGGAGCCTGGCGGTGGATTTCACCGGCCAGCTGGCGGGCGTCGACAACACCCACTTTGGCGCACTGCGAGTCAAGGACGCGATTGTTGACCGGTTGCGTACCGCTGACGGCACCCGTCCTTCGGTGGACAAGCTGAGTCCGCACCTGCGGGTCAATGTGCATTGTCGCAATGGCGAAGTGCAGCTCGCGCTGGATCTGTCCGGAACCAGTCTGCACCAGCGCGGCTATCGTTTGCAGCAGGGTGCTGCGCCGCTCAAGGAAAACCTCGCGGCAGCCGTATTGATCCGCTCGAACTGGCCGGCACTGGCCGAGCAGGGCGCAGCGCTGGCCGACCCCATGTGCGGCTCCGGCACCTTCCTGGTGGAAGCCGGCCTGATGGCGGCGGATATCGCGCCGAACCTGCATCGCCAACACTGGGGCTTCAGTCACTGGCTGCAACACGTGCCTGCCCTGTGGCAACGCCTGCACGCTGAAGCCAAGCAGCGTGCCGATGCCGGGCTGGCGCGTGCGCCCTTGTGGATCCGTGGCTATGAAGCCGATCCGCGACTGTTACAACCGCTGCGCAACAATATCCAGCGTGCCGGTCTGGGTGAGTGGATCAAGGTCTATCAGGGCGAGCTGGCGACCTTTGCGCCGCACCCTGATCAGGGTCAGAAGGGCCTGGTCGTGTGTAACCCGCCCTATGGCGAGCGCCTCGGCGATGCAGCGAGTCTGGTCTATCTGTACCAGAAGCTCGGTGAGGTACTGCGCAGCGAATGTACTGGCTGGCAGGCGGCCATTTTCACCGGCAATCCGGAGCTGGGGCGGCGCATGGGTATTCGCAGCCACAAGCAGTATTCGCTGTTCAATGGTGCCTTGCCGTGCAAGTTGCTGTTGATGGATCTGCAATCCGAGCGTTATGTCACCGGGGCTGCGCCGAGCTCAGTTGAGCGTGCCGAGCGAAGCGAACGAGCTGAGGCGGGCGATGCGCCGGCACCAGTGGAAAGCACTGCGCGGCTCAGCGAGTCGGCGCAGATGTTCGCCAATCGCCTGAAGAAGAATCTGAAAACCCTGGGCAAATGGGCGCGTCAGCAAGAAATCACCTGCTATCGCCTGTATGACGCGGACATGCCGGAATTTGCCGTGGCCATCGATCTGTATGGCGACTGGGCCCATGTGCAGGAATATGCAGCCCCGGCCAGTATCAGCGAAGAGAAGGCCCAGGCCCGCCTGCAGGATGTGTTGGTAGCGCTGCCGCAGGTGCTGGGCATACCGGCCAGCAAGGTGGTGCTCAAACAGCGCCAGCGCCAGGCTGGCAAGCAGCAGTATCAGCGCATGGATCGCCGGGGCGAGTTCATGACGGTCAGCGAAGGCCACGTGAAGTTGCTGGTCAATCTGACCGACTATCTGGATACCGGGCTGTTCCTGGATCATCGCCCGATCCGTCTGCGCATCGCTGAAGAGGCGCGTGGCAAGCGCTTCCTCAACCTGTTCTGCTATACCGCCAGCGCCACTGTGCATGCGGCGGTGGGCGGAGCGCGCAAGACGACCAGCGTCGATCTGTCGAAAACCTACCTGGACTGGGCGCGGCGCAATCTGTCACTGAACGGTCTGTCTGATCTGCACCAGCTGGTGCAGGACGATGTGATGAAGTGGCTGGAGCAGGATCGTGGTGAGTACGAACTCATCTTCATTGATCCGCCGACCTTCTCCAACTCCAAGCGGTTGGATGATGTGTTCGATGTGCAGCGTGATCATGTACAGCTGCTGGATATGGCCATGGCGCGCTTGGCGCCGGGCGGCGTGGTGTATTTCTCCAACAACTTCCGCCGGTTCCGACTGGATCCTGCGTTGGAAGAGAAGTATCAGGTTGAAGATATATCAGCACAGACGCTGGACAAGGATTTTCAGCGCAATGCGCGGATTCATCGCACCTGGAAGCTGATGCGCTGAGGCACTATTTCTGACGGGGCGTGGAAGCGACCAGGACCTGCGCGGCCTGGCTCGGATGTGGCAGGCGGGCACCGAGTTTCAGATGGCTCCCATGCTCTGCGTGGGAGCCTGTGCACTGGACGCTCTGCGTCCGAACAGGCTGCGGCGCTGCGGTTGGATCGGGACGCAGA
>JASJKW010000448.1:0-3234 GCA_037621305.1 Pseudomonas sp. | reverse complement strand
GTGGATCACATCTTCCTGGATGTTGTAGTACCGGAAGATGGGTAGCTTGGCTGTCGCGTTATTGATGTTGTCGTTAGCAGCATTCAATGTTTCCAGGCGAAGATAGTTCGCCTGGATAGTGCTGAGCTGATCATAGGTACGGCGGCCGCAAAAACTGAGTGCAACACCTGACCTTTCCTGTACGGTGTCGCCATGTCTTACCACGAACTCAGTCTCGAAGAACGCTCCAACATCCAGGTCGGTCTGCTGCGCGGCATGAGCCAGCGGGCCATTGCCCGAATGCTTAACCGCAGCCCCTCGACGATCTGTCGCGAGATCCGTCGTAACCGCGGCGCCCAAGGCGAGTACATCACCCAGCATGCCCAGCGAGCGACGTGCGAGCGCCGCATGCCCTGCCGCCCACAAAAAAAGCTGATGCCTGGCACCGAGCTGTTCGATCTGGTCGTCTACCTGCTGCGAAAACGCTTTTCTCCCGAGCAAATTGCCGGCAAGCTCCGTGCGATGGAATTCCCTAACTTCGAAGACGCCTACGTCTGCCGCGAGACGATCTACAACGCGATTTATGCCCTGCCAGTTGGCGAGCTGCGCAAGGAACTGATCATCTGCTTGCGGCAAGGCAAGACCTCTCGCCGGCCGCGTTCTGGCGGGGTAGACCGCCGTGGCCAGATCCCCGACATGGTCAGTATCCACGTGCGCCCGCCGGAGATCGAGGATCGTGTAATGCCTGGTCATTGGGAGGGCGACCTGATCAAAGGCAAGGCCAACGCTTCGGCCGTCGGCACCCTGGTCGAGCGCTCCAGCGGCTACCTGATGCTGGTGAAGATGCTTGACGCGACGGCGACCTCGGCCGTGGAAGGCTTCAGTGCCGCGTTAAACCGGATGCCTCTGGCGGCCCGCAAGAGCATGACCTACGACCAAGGACGAGAGATGGCGCGCCATACGGAGATCACCCAGAAGACCGGCGTAGCGATCTACTTCTGTGACCCGCACAGCCCCTGGCAGCGCGGCAGCAACGAGAACATCAACGGACTGATCCGCCAGTACCTTCCCAAAGGCACGGATCTGTCGGTATACAGCCAGGAGCAGTTGGATGCTATTGCCTACGAACTGAACATTCGGCCACGTAAGCGCTTCGGCTTCAGGTGCCCCATCGAGGTCATGACCGAGCTGATGGCTACGTATCATGAGGCTCCTGCCTCAATCCAGTAACCGTGTTGCACTCAGTTCCTGCAACCGCCCCTTTATTGAAAAAACACAGCTCTGCCGCATCAATGATCTGATTACGGGTTTCCAGGGCTTCCTGCTTGGTGCGTCTGGCCATTGGTTTCTCTGATTGACTACGGGTGCTCTTGACAAACGGGGGCCCGCTGATAGGCGAGATCGATTACGTAAAAGATGTTAGCCAATGTGAAAACAACTTACAAACATTCGTGGATGTAAGTATTATTATGTCCATCGAAATGAGTCGGTTTCCATTATCGTCTCTCACTGACCAAATTTATTGTTCAAGAGGTGCCTCACCCATGCCAGTCAAGTCAGTTCGCGCTGCCCTGATCCCCCTGCTCGCCGTAACGGCGTTACTCAGCGCCTGTGGTGATCCAGAAACGCCACCAGACCAGGCAAATCAGGTGCCGCAGGTGGGTGTGGTCACCATCGCTACCGAGAACTTCCTGGTGACCTCCGAGTTGCCGGGACGCACCAAGGCCTATCGGGTGGCCGAAGTGCGGCCGCAGGTAAGCGGGATAATTCAGAAGCGTCTGTTTGACGAGGGCAGCGAGGTCAAGGCGGGTCAGCAGTTGTATCAGATCGATGCTGCAGTCTATGAAGCTGCCCTGAAAAGTGCCGAGGCCACCCGGCTGTCGACTAATACGCTCGCCGAGCGCTACGCGTTGCTGGTAGAGGACCGGGCGGTCAGTCAGCAGGCCTACGACGAGGCGCGGGCAGCCAAGTTGCAGGCTGATGCCGCATTGGAGCGGGCGCGGATCGATGTGCGCTACACCCGTGTGTCGGCGCCGATCGCTGGACGTATCGGTCGGTCTGCCGTGACCGAAGGGGCTTTGGTCAGTAATGGTCAGGCGCAGGCTCTGGCTACCATTCAGCAACTGGACCCGATCTATGTCGATGTGACTCAGCCGGCGCGTGATCTGTTGGCGCTGCGTCGGGATCTGGATGCCGGCCGGCTGGAGCGGGCGGGTGACAACGCAGCCAAGGCGACGTTGCGGTTGGAAGACGGGTTTGAGTATGAGCACGAAGGCGAGCTGGAGTTTTCCGAGGTATCAGTCGATGCCAGCACCGGCTCGGTAACCCTGCGCGCGGTGTTCCCGAACCCGGATCGTATTCTGCTGCCGGGCATGTTCGTACATGCGCAGCTGGTTTCCGGCGAGCGCAGCGAGGCTATCCTGGCTCCGCAGCAGGGCATCACGCGTAACCCGCGCGGAGAAGCGGTGGCGCTGCTGGTGAATGCCGACAATCAAGTTGAGCGGCGCATCGTCCAGACCGAACGTGCCGTCGGCAATCGCTGGTTGATCAGTGGCGGACTGAATGTGGGTGATCGCCTGATCACCGAGGGGCTGCATATGGTCCAGCCGGGAATGACGGTTGAGCCGGTCCCTGCTGCCAACGTCGATAATGCCGGTACGGTCAATACTGCCGAACAGGAAGGATAATTCCGCATGCCACGTTATTTTATCGACCGTCCGATCTTTGCCTGGGTGTTGGCCATCCTGATCATGCTGATGGGCGGGTTGGCCGTTCTCGGTCTGCCAGTCAACCAGTATCCGAACATCGCTCCGCCGGCCGTCAATATCGCGGTCAACTATCCCGGGGCCTCGGCGCAAACAGTGCAGGACACGGTCGCCCAGGTGATTGAGCAACAACTCAACGGTATTGATGGGTTGCGCTATATCAAGTCCGAAAGCGGCTCTGATGGCAGCATGCGCATCACGGTCACCTTCGATCAGGAGGTCGACCCGGATATTGCTCAGGTGCAGGTGCAGAACAAGCTGCAGCTGGCCACACCGATGTTGCCGCAGGAGGTCCAGCAGCAGGGCATCCGCGTTACCAAGGCCTCATCCAACTTCCTGATGGTGGTCGGGCTGATCTCGTCCGATGGCAGCATGAACAACGAGGATCTCTCTGTTTTTGTTATTTCGTCGATCGAGGATCCGATTTCACTCACCAACGGGGTGGGTGTCTTCCAGGTATTCTGCTCGGCGTTTTCCATGCGCATCGGGC
>JASJKW010000447.1:0-6976 GCA_037621305.1 Pseudomonas sp. | reverse complement strand
ACCTCAGACCTTACGGCCATGTGATGCTGGCGTCGTTGATGGCCAACACCCTTGGCCTGGCCGGTATTCTGTTTTCACGTCAGGTCTACGACCGGGTGATTCCAGCCGAGTCCATGGCCACGCTCTACGTGCTGTTCGGCGGTGTGCTGGTCGCCATGGCGTTCGACTTTGTGCTGCGTTGCACCAGGGTGCGCATCACTGACCTGGTGGGCAAGCGCGCCGACCTGATCGCCTCCGACCGGGTCTTCGGCCACGCGCTGCGCATCAAGAACAGCCAGCGCCCGCGCTCCACCGGCACCTTCATTTCCCAGATCCGCGAACTGGAGAGCGTGCGGGAATTGATGACGTCCACCACGGTGACGGCCCTGGCGGACCTGCCGTTCTTCTTCCTGTTCTGCGGCATCCTCTGGTACATCGCCGGTCCGTTGGTGTGGGTCCCGGTGGCTGCATTGCTGCTGATGGTGATCCCCGGTCTGCTGATACAGAGACCGCTGCGGCGCCTGGCCGGCGAAGCGATGCGCGAATCCTCTTTGCGCAGTGCCATGCTGGTGGAATCAGTTCAGGGTATTGAAGACATCAAAAGCCTGCAGGCGGAACAGCGGTTTCAGCATCAATGGAACCATTACAACGCGGTAACGGCGGATGTGAACCTCAGGCTGCGCTTTCTGGTTAATACCCTGGGGGTCTGGACCTACAGTCTGCAGAATGGCGTGTTTGCCCTGGTAGTGCTGTTCGGTGCGCCGCTGGTGATGAGCGGTGATATCACGGTCGGCTCGCTGGTGGCCGCATCGATTCTGGCGTCGCGGATGATGGCGCCGATGTCGCAGGTGACCCAGGTGCTGAGCAAGTGGCAGCAGGCCAAGCTGGCGCTGGCCAGTCTCGACAACATCATGGAGTTGACGGTGGATGACCCGGGCGCCGAGCGCCGCATCCACCGGCCTGTCATCGCCGGTAACTTCGCCCTGCGTCAGGCAGCTTTCCAGTATGGCGAGGGGGAGCCGCCGGTCTTGCGCGTCGAGCAGCTGGATATCAAGGCGGGGGAGCGCATCGCGGTGCTGGGGCGCAATGGCGCGGGTAAATCAACACTGCTGCAAGCGCTGGCGGGAATGGTCGAACCCTCTACAGGTGAGGTCATGGTGGATGGTGTGCGGCTGTCGCATATCGATCCTGCCGATGTGCGCCGCGACCTCAGCCTGATGGGGCAGAACGCACGGCTGTTCCACGGCTCCCTGCGCGACAACCTGTTGCTTGGCGCGCCGGATGCCAGTGACGAGGAACTGTTGTCCGCCCTGAATATCAGCGGCGCTGGCGATGTGGTGAAAAAGCTCTCGGGCGGGCTGGATCACATGATTCAGGAAGGCGGGCTGGGGCTGTCCGGTGGCCAGCGCCAGACGCTGTTGCTGGCCCGGCTGCTGGTGCGCCAACCCCGCGTGTTGTTGCTGGATGAACCTACGGCGTCGTTCGACGAAGTGGCCGAGAAGCGCTTCATCCAGCGTCTTGAACCCTGGCTGCAGGGGCGCACGCTGATCGTCGCCACCCACCGTCAGAGCATTCTCAGCCTGGTGGATCGCATCATCGTGGTCGATAACGGCCAGATACTGCGTGATGGCAGCAAACTCCAGATTCTGGGCAAGCTGTCGCAAGGCGGTGCGGCGCGGCCTGAAAGCACCACGCGGAGCGAGTCATGAAAAACGCACTGCAGTCCCACTACAACGATGACGTCGACGACGCCAGCATCAGCCGCGCCACGCGGATCACCTGGCTGTCGTCGCTGGCGATCGCCGCGCTGCTGGTCTGGTCCTGGTTCGCCGAGGTGGTGGAAGTGTCCACCGGCGATGGCCGGGTGGTGCCCATCTCCCGCGAGCAGGTCATCCAGTCGCTGGAAGGGGGCATCCTGCTCGATTTGATGGTGCGTGAGGGCGACATCGTTGAGGCGGACCAGATACTGGCCCAGATGGATCTCACCATGACCGAGTCAAGCATGGAGGAGAGCGCCGCGCGTTACCGCGCCGCCCTGGCCTCGGTGGCGCGCCTGGAGGCGGAAGCCAACGGTACGCCGCTGACATTTCCCGCCGAGCTGGATGCGTATCCTGCACTGGTTGCCAGTGCCAAGCGTCTTTACCAGACCCGCCGTGAGGGCCTTAGCCAGACGCTGGCGGGGGTGAGCAAATCCCTGGGGCTGGTGCGCGAGGAGTTGAAGATCACCGAATCCCTGATGGAAATCGGCGCGGCCAGCAACGTGGAAGTGCTGCGCCTGCGGCGGCAGATTGCCGAGCTGGAACTCAAGGCGGGAGACACCCGCTCCGAGTACATGATTCTGGCGCGCGAAGAACTGGCCAAGGCGAACGCCGAGGCGCAGTCACTGGAATCGGTGGTGCGCGGTCGTTCCGATTCGCTGACGCGCCTGACCATACGCTCGCCGGTGCGCGGCATCGTCAAGAACATAGAAGTCACCACGCGGGGCGGTGTGATTCCGCCCAACGGACGCTTGATGGAAATCGTCCCGCTGGGCGATCAGTTGCTGGTGGAAACGCGGATTTCACCCCGCGATATTGCCTTCATCTATCCCGGCCAGTCCGCCAAGGTGAAGATCACCGCCTACGACTACACGGTGTATGGCGGCCTTGACGGGCAGGTGACGTTGATTTCGCCGGACACTATCCGTGACGAAGCCAAACCGGACAGTGTGTATTACCGAGTGTTCATTCGCACCGACGGCGACGCGCTGGTGAATCAGGTCGGCACCCGCTTTCCCATCGTACCCGGCATGGTCGCCACGGTGGATATCCGCACCGGGCAGAAAACCGTATTCGACTATCTGATGAAGCCCATCAATTATGCGGGCGAAGCTTTGCGGGAGAGGTAGGAGGTTGCCGGCTGACTCCGTGCCCGCTGGGAGGCTGCTTTAGTGTAGGAGGGGCGCCCCGCCGCGACGGCGTGCGTAGCGCGCCCGGGTTTTGCCGGCCGACTCCGTGCCCGCTGATATTGGCTAGCCTTGCGGCCAGCGTCGCCCCGAGGCGGGCCTCCTACAATAGTGCGTGCCGGCCAATGGTGTGTGCCCGCCGATAGCGAGTGCCCGGCAATAGTGCACCCGCTGGGAGGTCGTTGTAGGAGGGGCGACTCGCCGCGACGGCGTGCGCAGCACGCCCGGGGTTTACCGGATATAAATCCACAGGTATCAACCGGATAGAGGACGTTTGATCAGAGTATGAGTACAACCCTGTCGCAACTGCTGGATAAAATGCGCCCGACACTGGCGCAGCGGATCGCTGCGCTGCCGTCGCCGTCGCCGACACATACGCTGTTTCTGTCATTCAGCGACGGCCAGCGACGGGCCGCTGTGGTGCATGCCAGCGCTGCGGATTTTGATGGGCTGTGGACCGAGGTCAGCGCCGCCTGCCAGCATCTCGCCGCGCGCCGGAACATGCAGGTGTGCTGGTTGCGGGCGGACTGGGTCACGGCGGTGCAGCCGTTGAGCTGGAAAACGCTGAGGGGCAGCCTGAAGGCGATAAAACGCAACTACTTCCGCTACGGCCTGGCCCTGGACGCGAACTTTCAGAGGGCTTTTCTCGAAGGTGAGCTCAATGGCAACGCCATGTTGTACGGCGGAAGCCAGGTGAACCATGCGGTGCTCAACGAAAGGAATTTCAAGCTCTATGCCGCCCAGCGCTTCCCGGGTCTGGCCCCGAGTTTTGCCGACGACGCACCGGTCTACCTGCTGAGCACCGAGGGTTTGTTTTGCGACCTCGACAGCGTGCCGCTGGCGCTCGGCACTGGCCGCGATGCTGGTCGCCGCGTGGTCGACTGCGATGCCGATACCGTGCGCGGCCTGATCGAACGGGGCAGCGATTATCTGGCCTCCCAGATCGACGACAGCGGGCGTTTCAACTATGGCTGGCATCCGTGCTTCGACCGCCCGATCAACGCCTACAACACCTTGCGCCACGCCAGCACCCTGTATTCCATGCTCGAAGCCTGGGAAGTCACTCGCGATCCGGCGCTGGCGCAGGCCGTCGAACGGGGCCTCGATTATCTGTGTTCGACACTGATCAAGCGTGTGACGCTGGATTGCGGCGAGGGTGCGGCCTTTCTGCTGGATGTGGGCAACGAGATCAAACTGGGCGGCAATGCCGTGTGCCTGCTGGCCTTGGTCAAGTACAGCGAACTGTTCGGCAGCGACCGCTATCTACTGCTGCTGGAAGAACTGGCGCTCGGCATCCGCCACATGCAGGACCCGGACAGCGGGGAATTCGTGCATGTGCTGAACTACCCCGCACTGGATATCAAAGCAGCATTTCGCATCATCTATTACGACGGCGAAGCGGCGTTCGGCCTGATGCGTCTATACAGTCTGACTGGCGATGAACGCTGGTTGGCGATGGTGGAAAAGGCCTTTGACAGCTTCATCGCCCGGGAGCACTGGAAGGCTCACGATCATTGGCTGGGCTACTGCGTCAACGAACTGACCCGCTACCGTCCGGAGGAACGCTACTTCCGCTTCGGCATCCGCAACGTGGCCGACCATCTCGATTTCGTACTCAAGCGCATCACTACCTTCCCGACCCTGCTGGAATTGATGATGGCAGCACGGCGGATGCTCGACCGCATCGAGCAAAGCCCGGCGCATCGCCACCTGCTGAACGAGATCGATCTCGACAAGTTCGACCGGGCCCTGCATGTCCGCGCCGCCTATTTGATGAACGGCCATTTCTGGCCGGAATACGCGATGTACTTCCGCAATCCGGCCAGAATACTCGGCAGCTTTTTCATTCGTCATCAGGCGTTCCGGGTGCGGATTGATGATGTTGAGCACTATCTTTCGGGGTTTGTGGCCTATCACCTATACCTGCAGCGGGAGCAGCGCACGCCGCCGCAGCTGGCGTTTCTTGAAGCTGCGCAGGCGCGCGAGGCTCAACTTGCCTATCAAGGCGGGCCAAACTGGACGGCCGAGCGGCTGCTTTCCGCAACGGGCGGCAGCTGGCGGCAGGCCGCGCCCAGCCCGGCATGGCGGGCAACCGGGCTGTGCACTCTCGCGCAGAGCCTGCAGGCCGGGCAGATGGTCGCGGTCAGAGCGCCGGGCGGCTCCCGTGGGGTGGCGCCGGCAGCACTCAAGCATCTGCCCTTTACCCCGCAGGCATTGATCACCGACCGGCCCGATGGCGTGCCCGGCACCTTGTTGCCGGTCTTGCAGGTGCCGGACCTGAATCAGGCTATCCTCGCCATGGGCGACTTTGCCCGTCAGCAGATGCAAGGCAAGGTCATCGGTGTGACCGGCAGTGCCGGCAAGACCAGTACCGTCGCCATGCTGACCCGGGCGCTACAGCCATGGGGTGAGGTCGGGCAGACCCGACATAATGCCAACCTGCCGCATGGCATTGCCTGGAACCTGGCCTCGATCCCCTGGGACTGCCCCCATATAGTGCTGGAACTGGCCATCGGCCGCATGGCCCAGAACAGTCAGCTGACCCGCCCTGACCTCGCGCTGGTCACCAATATCGGTCCGGCCCACCTCGAATACCATAAAACCACCGCGCTGATCGCGCAGAAGAAAAGCCGCATCTTCGAGGGGATGCAGGCGGGTGGTGTGGCCATACTCAACCGGGATATGCAGCACTGGGAGATTGTCCATGCACATGCCTGGGCGCAGGGGCTGAGAGTGGTGAGTTACGGCGCTCACGCCGACAGCCAGGTTCGCTTGCTGCACTACTGCGTGCACAGCCGTCGCGTCGAGCTGGCGATAGGCAGCCAGACCTACAGCTACGTTCTGGGCGCAGCGGGCAAGCACATGGCCGTCAACAGCCTGGCCTGTGTCGCGGTCGCTCTGGCGCTGGAACTGCCACTGGCCCCCATGCTCGCCCAGTTCGAGCTGTTTCAGCCGGTCGCCGGCAGGGGCGAGATGTTCGATGCCAGCACGCCGAACGGCCGGGTCAGAGTGATCGATGAGTCCTACAATGCCAACCCGCTGTCCATGCAAGCCGCTTTGGCGCTGTTTGCCGATACCGCCGGTACGGCTGCACAGAAGGGCAGAAAAGTGGCGGTGCTGGGGGACATGCTTGAACTGGGCGAGGATGCCGATCGGTATCACGCGCAATTGGTTGACCCAGTACTCCAGGCCCAGCCCGATCTACTGTTACTGTGTGGCGAGCGCATGAAGATCTTGAGTCAGGAGCTCGGTAATCGTCTGACCATGCAGTGGTATCCCACGGTCAGAGAACTGAACGCCGCCCTCGGAGATCAGTTGAGGGACGGCGATGTTCTGTTGATCAAGAGTTCCGGGGGGACAGGGTTGTCCAGCACGGTCGAGATGCTGCGAAATAGCACGGCGGCAGCTCCGGTCAGGTCTGCTGCTAGCCCCGGCTGGCTGTAAAGGCTGGATATCGGGGGGAATGGTTTTGTGGGAGGGGCGACCTCGCCGCGACGGCGTCCGCAGGGCGCCCGGGGTTTGGGTTGGGCAGTGCACCAAGCTGGCCTTGCGGCCAGCGTCGCCCCGAGGTCGGGCCTCCTACAAAAACCGTGCTGATCTGAGGTTTCAAGGCTCGCGAAGGATGACGGGGTCTTGGGGCACGGGGGTAGCTTGCAAATGAAACGGCCACCCTAGCCAATATGGCAACCGCTCAACGCACCCCGAGCAGTTCGAGGCTCTCGTAGGTCACCGCGCCGATGGCCAGACCGTTGTCGGCCTGGTAGTCCGACAGTGCGGCAATGGTGCGCTGGCCCAGATGGCTGTCAATGTTGCCGAGGCTGTATCCCTTGGAGCTGAGCGCGGACTGCAGTCGGCTGATCAGCGCAGGGTGCAAATCCGAATCGCACACCGCGCGGCGGAGCGCAATCTGTGGCTCGCCCTGGTACTTAGTGATATTCATGGTTCGGATCACTGCAGGTTCAGTGCGCTCCAGAACTTTTTCCGGGCTGACCGTCTCCACAACGGGAACCGTGGCAAGCTGGGGCGCTGTGTCAACTTCGACCACCCGCGCGG
>JASJKW010000446.1:0-6908 GCA_037621305.1 Pseudomonas sp. | reverse complement strand
GGTGGATATTCGTCGCACCCGCACCCGCCTGCCCGCCGCTCAGGCCGAGCGGGAAGCCGCGCTGCAGACTGCCCTGCTTGCGCCCGGCAGCCAAACCGCCTTCCCCGCTGCACCCGGCGAGCCCTGGCCCGTCCCGCTATGGCTGTACCCGCTACCGGAAGAACCACGCCTGAGCCCGACCGCAGCAAACGACGATGGCAAGGATGGGGAGTCCAGTGGCAACGGCAAGATTCGCCAGAGCAAGCAGCGCAAACAGGCGCGCTATGTGGATGACAATCAGCAACGCAATGGCATGATGATCTTCCGCCTGGAAAGCCTGTTCTCCTGGTCCGAGTTCGTACCGGTCGACCGCTGCCAGGATGATGATGACGATGAAGACACCGAGCAGATTGCCGAGGATCTGGATTTCCTGAGCCTGTCGCGCAGCCCCAGCACCAGCGCTTCACGCATCAAGCTGGATATGGATCTGCCGTCTGCCTCGGAGGACGACATCCAGCTGAATGATGGTTGCCTGTATCCCGAGTGGGATTGGAAAAAACAGCAGCTCAAGGAGAATCATTGTCGGGTCATTCCCATGCTGCCACGCGACTCGGAGCCAGAGCCGCTGCCGGAGCGTCTGCAAGCGCTGGCGAGAAATCTTCGGCAGCGTTTCCAGGGCCTGCAGCCACAACGCATCTGGGAAAAACGTCAGGCCAGCGGCACCCTGCTCGACCTGGATGCCTGCCTGCACCACGCAGCAGATATGCGTCGCGGCCAGGCCACCTCGCAACCGGCACTGTGGCGCCGCGAAACCGCGCGCCACCGCGATCTGTCTTGCCTGGTGCTGGCTGACCTGTCGTTATCCACCGAAGCCTGGGCGGACAATACCCATCAGGTCATCGATGTGATTCGCGACAGCCTGCATCTGCTTGGCGAGGCACTGGACGCCGGACAGGACGATTTTGCCATGTACGGTTTCTCTTCCAGACGCCGCGACCATGTGCGTTTCAATCTGATCAAGAACTTCGCCGAACCCTGGGGTGAGGCCATTCACGGGCGCATCAAGGGGCTCAAGCCCGGCTACTACACGCGCATGGGCGCAGCCATTCGTCAGGCCACCGATATCCTCAAGGACAAACCGGCGGAGCAACGCCTGCTGTTGCTGCTGACCGACGGCAAGCCCAACGATCTGGACGTCTATGAAGGTCGCTATGGCATGGAAGATACCCGTCATGCGCTGCTGGAAGCACGCCAGGCAGGCATTCAGCCGTTTTGCGTGACCATCGACCAGAAGGCCGCCGACTACCTGCCCTACCTGTTCGGGCAACAACTCTACCAACTGATCCGCCAGGCCTCCGAGTTGCCGGGCCTGCTGCCGAAACTCTATCTTCTGCTGACCGGGAGGACTGCCTGATGTACAGCTCCGAATCCGCCCTTGCCGACACCGGTGACATCGCGCAGGAGCGTCGCCTGCCAGGCGATCTGGCGATGTGGTGTTTCATTCTGGCCGAGCTGCTGGCTTTCCTGTTTCTGCTGGGCAGCATGGCCTTTGCCCGAGGACACTGGGAAGAGATGTTCAGTGCCGGCATCGCTACCCTGCACCCCGAGGCGGGACTGATCAATACCCTGATTCTGCTGACCGGCAGCTATTTTGCCGCCCGGGGCGTGCGACGTGCTGCGGCAGGCAACCAGCAAGCGCTGGTCACCGGCTTTGTACTGGCCGCGCTGTGCGGGCTGGGTTACGTCGGCATCAAGATCAGCGAATATGCACTGCTGTTTGATGATGGCTACAACCTGCGCACCAGCACCTTCTACTTCTTCTATTTCTTCACCACCTTCTTCCATATGGCCCACGTGCTGATCGGCATGGCCATACTGCTGGTCGTCGCCCAGCGCTACCGCAGCGGCCAGTATGCCAACAGCGAGAAAGCACGTATGGCCGGCGAATCCGCCGCCAGCTACTGGCACATGGTCGACCTGGTATGGCTGGTGCTGTTCCCGCTTCTATACGTACTGCCCTGAGGAGCCATTGATGAAACGCTTCGCGCTGGAAATCGGCCTCGCCGGCCTGCTGTTACTGACCTTGGGCGCCTGGTTGCTGGGACACGAAATGACCGGAACCTGGGTCGTCGGCTGCGTGCTGGCCATCACCTTCGTCAAAGGTCAGTGGTTGATCGACGAGTTCATGGAGCTGCGCCATGCCCCGCAGTGGCTACGCTGGGTAATCAGTGGCTGGCTGGCACTGCTGGTGGGAATGACGGCGTTATTTAATATGTAAGGCCACGGAAACCGGGACGCGGAGCGTCCCGGCAGGCATTCCCACGCTGGAGCATGGGAACGATCCAGCAGGGAGCCAGCACTCTATATCTGATGGCTCCCATGCTCTGCGTGGGAGCCCGCGCCGTGGATGCTCCAGCGTCCGAGCCCGCCGCTTGCAGAATGTCAAAACCGGGACACTCGAAGTAGCGCGCGCCTATGCTCGAGCGCCTGATGCCACGGGCCCATGCTGCTGTTCTTTCGCCGCTGCCCCCAACCAACTGACCAACTGCCACAGCCGTGGCGGCATCAGGTCCGAATCCAGGCTGTCCACCAGATTCTTGATCGCCAGTCCCAGATCGGTATCACCCTCGATGATCAGCCGACGACGGAAGAACAAGGTATCCGGATCTTCCTGACGGCTGGCCAACAGCAGAAACTCCTTCCAGTTACCCCGTATGCACACGTTCACCGGTGAATGCTTCTGCAGGCGCAGGCCCTTCTCAGCCCGAGTCAGGCTCCAGCCCAGACCGAGGTCGGTTACTTCAATACGTAACCAGCGATCCTGCAGCACATCGAACTCGCCGTCCTCCAGCGGCTGGGAAAACAGCCGTGCCATGGCCTTCTCGATCACCAACTTCTGCACGATAAAGGGCACATGCCGGCTCAACGGCAGTACCGGCGCACCGGCGCGCAGCAACAGATTGGCGGCGTTCAGCATAATCCAACCTCCTCTACCCGCAGCATGCCCGCCTGGCCATGCCAATAGCCATTGCAGCCATCCAGCGCCAGCGGCGGATTGGCGCCCTGACGCACCGCATCAAACATCTGCACCACCTGCGCCATATCCTGCGCACGGGGACTGAGCCGCAGCGCATCGATCCCCATACGCGCCATGCGCGGATATTCCGCCAGCAGATTGGTCGGTGCCGACGACATGGTCTGAATGCCATTCAGCGTGAATACCGCCTGCCCCTCCTGACTCGTCAATGGCACTCCTTCGGGGTAGTTCTGGCAGATGAATCCACAATCATCCTTGGGCAGGTTCTCCGCGCGGGCAGTGAAGCAGCGGGCCGAATAGGCCAGTGGCAGATGCCCCCAGGCAAATACTTCGATCTCCGGAAGGTCCAGGTCATTCTCCTGCGCCTGCTGCATCAGTGCCGCCAGCAGGTCGGCGGAACACTCCACCGGCGGTACCCAACGGGTCATGCCATTGCGCGTCAGCTCTTCCAGGGCATAGGCGTTGTACAGATTCAGTGGTGGACCGCCGACAAACTCGACACCCTTGCGGCTCAGGTAATGCACTGCAGCCATATCGTTGGCCTCGACCTTGATCTCGCCGTTCTCACAGAGTCGCCGCAGGCTCGACAACTCCGAAGCCGCCTCGATCAATGCCAGCCCCGACAGCACCACCTCGGCACCGCT
The DNA here is from genome assembly GCA_037621305.1 of Pseudomonas sp. Taxonomy (GTDB): domain Bacteria; phylum Pseudomonadota; class Gammaproteobacteria; order Pseudomonadales; family Pseudomonadaceae; genus Halopseudomonas. The sequence continues at coordinate 3,248 of JASJKW010000446.1, read as the reverse complement.
CGCCTCGCGTACATCGCGGGCCAGTCCAATCCAGTCATCCAGAGACAAGGCACGGCGTTTGGAGCAGACGGTTTCACCCAGATAGATCACATCCAGCGGCTGCTCACTCATGTCGGCATAGAAATCCATGATCTGCTGGCGATGCCAGTAGAACAAAATCGGACCCAGCGTCAGTTTCATCTTTCTCTCCTACTGCCAGGCGCGGTGATACGCGCCCAGGGTGGTCTGGCTACCTTCGGATACGCCGTCCAGCACGCGGCGCCAACGGTCTTCAACGGCAAACCGCTGCGGGTTGGCCTTGTAGCTGTCCAGCGCCTCGCGCCAGACCCCGGTAACCTGCTCCGCATAGGCCGGGCTGCGCTGGCGACCTTCGATCTTGACTGCCTTAACGCCGATACGGGTCAGCTCGGGAATCAGGTCCATGGTGTTCAGGCTGGTTGGCTCCTCCAACGCGTGGAAGCGCTTGCCGTGCACCATGAAGCGACCTTTGCACAGGGTCGGGTAACCTGCCGCCTCATCTGCCTGATAGCGGTCGATCAACACGCCGCTGAGCCGTGAGGTAAGGCCGTCAGGCTCCTCTTGCCAACGCACCGCGCTGGCAGGCGAACAGACACCGGACAGGTTCGGTGACTCGCCGGTAACGTAGGACGATAGATGACAGCGCCCTTCGGCCATGATGCACAGACTGCCAAAAGCGAAGACCTCCACCGGGACCGGGCTGGATGCGGCCACCTGCTTCACCTGATTCAGCGACAGCACACGCGGCAATACCGTGCGACGGATGCCGTAGTGTTCATGGTAGAAACTCAATGCACCGGCGTTGGTGGCGGAGCCTTGCACCGACAGGTGTAGATGGAGCGCAGGATAGCGCTTGCTGGCATAGGCCATGATGCCCGGATCGCCCACGATCAGGGCATCCACGCCCAGATCCGCCGCCTGATCCACCGCCCGCTGCCAGCGCCGCCAACCATCCGGCAAGGCATAGGTATTGACCGCAATAAACAGCTTGCGGCCTTCCTTGCGAATCAACTGAAGCCCCTGCTCCAGTTGTTTGTCGGTGAAATTGAGACCAGCGAAATGACGGGCATTGGTATCGTCGCGAAAGCCGGTATAGACAGCATCGGCACCCTGACGCACCGCTGCCTTGAGAGCAGGCAGACTACCTGCAGGACAGACCAGTTGCATGGGAACTCCCTGTGATCAAAGACAGCCCGAGACTCTGCGCCCGATGGCGCAAAAGGTCTTTGATCAAGGTCAAGGCAGGGGCTTCGGAACCGGACCTGGCCCTGGCAACACCTGACAACAACAAACTCAGCTTCGCCGCAACACATCCGCCGGCGTCAGATAATCACTACTGCTGCCTCGGCGCTCCTGGGCACCGTCGATTTCCAGACGCGCGATGCTGCGCAGATGAACTTCGTCCGGGCCATCGGCAATGCGCAGGCAGCGCGAGCTGATCCACAGATCGGCCAGCGGCGTATCGGGAGTCAGGCCCATGGCGCCGAACACCTGCATGGCCCTGTCCACTACTTGGCTCAGCATGCCCGGTACCACCGCCTTGATCATGGCGATTTCCTAGCGCGCCCCCTTGGCCCCGACGTTATCGATCATCCAGGCGGTTTTCAGAACCAGTAACCGAGCCTGTTCGATTTCCATACGCGAGCGGGCAATCCATTCGGAGATGCTGCCATGCTGATGCAGATAGCGGCCAAAGGTCTTGCGCTCCTGAGCCCGATCCACCATCAGTTCCAGGGCCAGCTCGGCCATACCAATGGCCCGCATGCAATGATGCACCCTACCCGGCCCGAGGCGCGCCTGAGCCATCATGAAACCGTCGCCCTCGCCGCCCAGCAGGTTCTCCACCGGTACCCGTACGTTGCGGAACACCAGCTCACTGTGCCCTTCGGGCGCCAGGTGATGCATGACCGGAATATTGCGTACCAGCTCCACGCCGGGCGTATTGAACGGCACTATGATCATGCTTTGCTGACGACGCGCTTCGCCGTCCGGATCGGTCTTGCCCATGACGATGAGGAAGGCGCAATCGGGGTGCGACGCATTGGTGATGAACCACTTGCGACCATTGATCACATACTCGTCACCGTCACGGCGGATCAAGGTCTGGATATTGCTCGCATCGGACGAAGCCACATCCGGCTCGGTCATGGCGAACGCCGAGCGAATCTCGCCATTGAGCAACGGCTGCAACCAGCGCGCATTCTGCTCGGGCGTGGCAAACATGTGCAAAAGCTCCATGTTGCCGGTATCCGGTGCGTTGCAGTTGAACACTTCCGAAGCCCAGCTGACGCGACCCATGATTTCCGCCAGCGGCGCATATTCGAGATTACTCAGTCCCTGTCCGGGCTCGTCGGTATGCAACGAAGGGAGAAACAGGTTCCATAGCCCCTCCTCCTTCGCCAGCGCTTTCAGATCCGCCATGAAAGACACCGGAAACTGTCCGGCAGCCACTTCCCTGTGCCATTCGGCAAGACGCGGTACAATGTGCTGGTCGAGAAAACCGCGAACCTGTTGGCGGAGTGCTTCGGTTCTGACGCTGTAGGCAAAATCCATCCCATGACCTCCTCGAAAAGTGAAACCCGGCATTCATTGAACCGACATGCCGAGGACTTACTCTCAAGGCTAGGAGCGGGATGCTATTCTGACTATCTTGTATCAGCGGCTGAATCATAATGATTCATTGAATGAATAATACAAATTGACTTAAATCAATTTTATTGATTCACACTTGAAAAATCCGGTATCGCCGCCATATAGAGAAAAGCTATCCGGTGCTTAGAGTGAATTTATTTTAAGTATCCATCCGACAGCTCTACTATAGACACTGTTTCCAACCCATAGACAAAAGCTCAACAAGGAGTCTTCAATGTCCGTTATCAACACTGAAATCAAGCCGTTTACCGCTGAAGCGTTCAAGAACGGTGAGTTCATCACCGTTTCCGACACCGACGTTAAAGGCAAGTGGAGCGTATTCTTCTTCTACCCAGCCGACTTCACCTTCGTCTGCCCGACCGAACTGGGCGACGTTGCTGACCATTACGAAGAGCTGCAGAAGCTGGGCGTTGAAGTTTACTCCGTATCTACCGATACCCACTTCACCCACAAAGCATGGCATGGCAGCTCCGAGACCATCGGCAAGATCAAGTACGCGATGATCGGTGACCCGACTCTGCAGATCAGCCGCAACTTTGAAATCCTGCGTGAAGACCAGGGTCTGGCTAACCGCGGTA
>JASJKW010000445.1:0-6924 GCA_037621305.1 Pseudomonas sp. | reverse complement strand
CCCGGGCTTCGGCGGGCAGAAATTCATCCCCGGCACCCTCGATAAGCTGCGCGAAGCGCGGGCCTTGATCGACGCCAGTGGCCGGGATATCCGTCTGGAAGTCGATGGCGGCGTGAATGTGCAGAACATCCGCCAGGTGGCCGAAGCCGGTGCCGACACCTTCGTGGCCGGTTCGGCGATCTTCAACGCGCCGGACTACAAGACGGTGATCGATCAGATGCGTGCCGAGCTGGCCCAGGTGCAGCGCTGACATGAATGCACTGCAGCAGCTGTTCGGTGGCGAGTTGCCACGTCTGGTGATGTTTGATCTGGACGGCACGCTGGTTGATTCGGTGCCTGATCTGGCGGCGGCAGTGGATCAGGTGCTGGCGCTGCGCGGGCGCCCGGCCGCCGGCGTGGCAAAAGTGAAAGACTGGGTCGGCAACGGCGCCCTGGTGTTGGTCCGCCGAGCTCTGGCCGACAATATTGATCACGCGGATGTGAACGAGGACGAAGCCCAGGAGGCGCTGGCTGACTTCATGCAGGCCTATTCGGGTGGTCATGCGGCTACCACCGTGTACCCCGGGGTGCCGGAGTTGCTCGGCTGGTTGCGGGAGCGCGGCGTCTTGCTGTCGGTCATCACCAACAAACCCGAACGCTTTGTCGTGCCGCTGCTGGAAGAAAAGGGTCTGGCGAGTTCGACTGGATCATTGGCGGCGATACGCTGCCGGTGAAGAAGCCCGACCCAGCGGGACTGCTGCAGGTCATGTCCGCTGCCGGGGCAACCGCGCAGCAGAGTCTGTTTGTCGGCGATTCGCGCAACGACGTACTGGCGGCCCGTGCCGCTGATGTCAGGGTGGTGGCGGTCAGTTACGGCTACAACCATGGCCGCTCGGTCGCGCTGGAGAACCCGAACCTGCTGGTTGATTCACTCGATGCGCTCATATAGTCTTGGGCGGTTACTTTTTCAATCGATGGATCAGCCGTGTTTGTCAGCAACCGCATACTGATGGGAATGATGAAGGCGTTCGCCCGCTGGCGTTGGCGTCCCTGATATTCTGTCGCCTGCCTTCTGCGCAGGCCCTCGGTTTGTGTGTGACATCTACCCGCCCGTGAGGCTGATCATGACTCAAGATGAATTTCTCCGCCTGGCTGCCCAGGATTGCAACCGCGTACCTGTCGTGCGTGAAGTGCTGGCTGACATGGACACGCCGCTGTCCACCTATCTGAAACTGGCCGATGCGCCTTATTCCTACCTGCTCGAATCCGTGCAGGGCGGGGAGAAGTGGGGGCGTTACTCGATCATCGGCCTGCCGGCCCGTACCGTATTGAAGGTGCATGGTTACACCGCCAGCGTGCAGGTGGATGGCGTCGAGACCGAATCCCATCAGTGCGATGACCCGCTGGCTTTTGTCGAGCAGTTCAAGGCGCGTTATCAGGTGCCGAGCATTCCCGGTCTGCCGCGTTTCAACGGCGGACTGGTCGGCTACTTCGGCTATGACTGCGTTCGCTATGTGGAGCGCCGCCTGGGCGACTCGCCGAATCCCGACCCGCTGAACAATCCGGATATCCTGCTGATGGTGTCCGATGAGGTGGTGGTGTTCGATAACCTGGCCGGCAAACTGCACGTCATCGTGCTGGCCGATACTGCCAATACCGACGCCTGGGAGCAGGCCAACCGCCGGTTGGAGCAACTGTTGGCGCAACTGGCTGCGCCCTTCACCCCGCGCCCCGGTCTCGACCTTGCCGCGGTTGCCGAGCGCGATCTGCAATACCGCGCCAGCTTCACCCGCGAGGATTACCAGAACGCCGTCAATACCGTCAAAGAGTACATCCTCGCCGGCGACTGCATGCAGGTGGTGCCGTCACAGCGCATGAGCATCGATTTCAAGGCCGCGCCGATCGATCTGTACCGCGCCCTGCGCAGTCAGAATCCGACACCTTACCTGTACTTCTTCAACCTTGACGACTTCCATGTGGTCGGCAGTTCGCCCGAAGTACTGGTGCGGGTGGAAGAGGGCGAGGTCACCGTACGGCCAATTGCCGGCACGCGGCCGCGAGGGATTACCGAAGAGGCCGATCTGGCGCTGGAGCAGGATCTGCTGTCCGACGCCAAGGAGCTGGCCGAGCATCTGATGCTGATCGATCTGGGGCGCAATGATGTGGGTCGCGTGGCGCAGATCGGTCAGGTGCAGGTGACCGAAAAGATGATCATCGAGCGCTACTCCAACGTCATGCACATCGTGTCCAACGTGCAGGGCCGACTGCGCCCGGAGCTGACCGCCATGGACGCACTGCGGGCGATTCTGCCGGCGGGTACCCTGTCCGGCGCGCCGAAGATCCGCGCCATGGAAATCATCGATGAACTGGAGCCGGTCAAGCGTGGTGTCTATGGTGGCGCTGTCGGCTACTGGGCATGGAACGGCAATATGGATACCGCCATTGCCATCCGCACCGCAGTGATCAAGAACGGTGAGCTGCACGTGCAGGCTGGCGGCGGCATCGTCGCCGACTCGGTGCCCGAACTGGAATGGGAAGAAACCATCAACAAGCGCCGCGCCATGTTCCGTGCCGTCGCGCTCGCCGAACAAGCTGCCAAGTGAGGAGCCGCCCATGTTATTGATGATCGACAACTACGACTCCTTTACCTGGAACGTGGTGCAGTACCTCGGCGAGCTGGGTGCTGAGGTGAAAGTGGTGCGTAACGACGAGCTGAGCATCGAGCAGATCGAAGCCCTGCAACCGGAGCGCATCGTCATTTCCCCCGGTCCCTGCACACCCAACGAGGCGGGTGTCTCGGTGCCGGTGCTCAAACACTTTGCCGGCAAGCTGCCGATCCTGGGTATCTGCCTTGGTCATCAGAGCATCGGCCAGGCCTTCGGCGGGGAAGTGGTCCGCGCCCGTGAGGTCATGCATGGCAAGACCAGCCCGGTCTATCACCGCGGCATGGGCGTGTTCACCGGTCTGGCCAATCCGCTGACGGTGACTCGCTACCATTCGCTGGTGGTGCAGCGTGATAGGCTACCGGACTGCCTGGAATTGACCGCCTGGACGCAGCACGCGGACGGCACTGTGGATGAGATCATGGGCCTGCGCCATCGCCAGTACATGATCGAAGGGGTGCAATTTCACCCCGAATCCATCCTCAGCGAACAAGGCCACGAACTGCTGGCCAACTTTCTCAAACAGCAAGGCGGAATGCGCAGCTGAACGAATATCAGGAGAGCAATATGGATTTCACCACAGCACTGGCCAGGGTCGTCGAACAGATCGACCTGTCCACCGAGGAAATGCAGGACGTGATGCGGCAGATCATGACCGGCCAGTGCACGGATGCGCAGATTGGCGGCATGCTGGTCGCCCTGCGCATGAAAAGTGAAAGCCTGGACGAAATCACTGGCGCGGCGCTGGCCATGCGTGAGCTGGCTTCCAATGTGGCCATCCCGGGAGACAATCTGGTCGACACCTGCGGCACTGGTGGTGATGGCGCAAATATCTTCAACGTCTCTTCTGCGGCAGCCTTTGTCGTGGCCGCTGCCGGGGGCCAGGTGGCCAAACACGGCAACCGCGCGGTATCCGGCAAGAGCGGCAGTGCCGACCTGCTGGAAGCGGCTGGCATCAACCTGGACCTGACCCCTGAACAGGTGGCACGCTGCGTGGAACACGTCGGCGTCGGCTTCATGTTCGCCCCCGCCCACCATGGTGCAATGAAGCATGCGGTGGGCCCGCGCCGCGAGCTGGGCATGCGCACCCTGTTCAACATGCTCGGCCCGATGACCAACCCGGCCGGCGTCAAACACCAGGTGATCGGTGTGTTCAGCAAAGCGCTGTGCCGGCCCATGGCGGAAGTGATGGGTCGCCTTGGCAGCCAGCACGTATTGATCGTGCATTCGCGCGACGGCCTGGACGAGATCAGTCTGGCGTCGCCGACGCACATCGCTGAGCTGAAAGACGGCAAGGTCACTGAATACGAAGTGAGCCCGGAGGATCTGGGTATCAAGAGCCGCAGTCTGATCGGTCTGACCGTGGAAGGCCCGGAAGCCTCCTTGAAGCTGATCCGCGATGCGCTGGGCAAGCGTGAAACGGAAGTCGGCGAGAAGGCCGCGGACATGATCATCCTCAACGCCGGTGCTGCGCTTTATGCCGCAGATGTCGCGTCGACGCTGAAAGAAGGGGTGGAATTGGCCTCCGACGCGCTCTACTCGGGCATGGCCCGGGAAAAACTGGCCGAATTGGCCTCCTTTACTGAAATCTTTCGCGAGGAGGCGTTGCAGAAATGAGCTTGCCGACCATTCTGGAAAACATTGTTGCCCGCAAGTACGAAGAAGTGAAAGAAAACCGTGCCAAGGTTTCGCTGGCTGAACTGGAAGCGCTGTGCGCCAGTGCCGATGCGCCCCGTGGCTTTGCCGATGCTCTGCGCAAGCGTGCCGCGCTGAAGCAGCCGGCGGTGATTGCCGAGGTCAAGAAAGCCTCGCCAAGCAAGGGCGTGATTCGCGAGAACTTCAACCCGGCCGACATCGCTGCCAGCTACCAGCAGGGCGGCGCAGCCTGCCTGTCGGTGCTGACCGATGTGGACTTCTTCCAGGGCAGCACTGATTACCTCAAGCAAGCCCGCGCAGCCTGTGACCTACCGGTGATCCGCAAGGACTTCATGGTCGATCCGTATCAGGTGGTTGAAGCCCGCGCCATGGGTGCCGATTGCATACTGCTGATCGTGGCTTCGCTGGAAGACGGCCAGATGGCTGAACTGAATGCCACTGCCGTCGAGCATGGGCTGGATGTGCTGGTCGAAGTCCACGACGGTGCCGAGCTGGACCGGGCGCTGAAGCTGGACACGCCGCTGGTGGGCATCAACAACCGTAATCTGCATACCTTCGACGTCTCGCTGGATACCACCCTGCAGCTGCTGCCCCGCGTGCCGGCTGATCGCCTGGCTGTTACCGAAAGCGGCATCCTTACCCGCGCCGATGTCGAGCTGATGCTGAACAACGAGGTGTACAGCTTCCTCGTCGGCGAAGCCTTCATGCGTGCCGCTGATCCGGGTGTAGAGTTGAAGCGTCTGTTTTTCTGATAGCCCCTGCTGGGTATCAGCGTCTGCTTCGTGCAGCGCGGCGCTGGTGCCCACCCCGGTAAGCGCGGCCTTGCACCTTTCCGCCCAAAGTAATGCACTGTCACATTCATCAATAAATTCGATGCGTTCCACTCAATATTTCCGCTTTTTGTTTTCCTGTACCGATGTATGATCATTCACATCATCCAATACAGGACGCTCTCCCATGCAACTGAAAAACACACAGAACAGCTACGGCTCGGTGGCCATTCTGCTGCACTGGGTGGTGGCGCTGACGGTGATCGGCCTGGCCATACTTGGGTTATGGATGACCGACCTGAGTTATTACAGCCCCTATTACCGAAGCGCTCCGTTTTGGCACAAGAGCATTGGCATAACGCTGGCTGTGGTAATGCTGTTGCGTCTGGTGTGGCGCTGGAGTAATCCGCGTCCTGCACATCTGCCCAATCACAAGCGCTGGGAAATCAGCGTGGCGGGTGTGGTGCATGGGCTGCTATACCTGATGCTGTTGGTAATCGTGATCAGCGGCTACCTGATCTCTACCGCCAAAGGGCAAGGCATCAGTGTCTTTGGCTGGTTCGATATACCCGCTTCGATAACCGGACTGACCAATCAGGCCGACCGCGCCGGGGCAGTGCATTACTGGGTGGCAATAGGCGTGCTGGGATTGGCGGCGTTGCATGCCCTGGGCGCTCTCAAGCATCACTTTCTTGATCGTGACGACACATTGCGCCGCATGCTGGGCATGCGGGCGCGACAATTGACTGAATCAAAGGAGAAACAAGCATGAAGAAGATTTTTTCGGGTATCGCTCTGGGTGGTCTGATGGCTTTGTCTGGCTCGCTGTACGCGGCTGATTATCAGATCGACAAGGAAGGTCAGCACGCCTTCATCAACTTCAAGACCGGGCACATGGGTTTCAGCATGCTGCACGGCCGCTTCAATGACTTCGATGGCAACTTCAGCTGGGACGCCGAGAACCCGGAAAACAGCAAGGTCAAGGTGACCATCAAGACCACCAGCGTGGATTCCAACCATGCCGAGCGTGACAAGCACCTGCGCAGCGATGATTTCCTGAACGTGGGCAAGTATCCCGAAGCGACCTTCGTCTCCACTGGAGTGGAAATGACTGGCGACGATACCGCCAAGGTTACTGGTGACTTCACCTTCAATGGTGTCACCAAGCCGCTGGTGATCGACGCGCGCTTCATCGGTGAAGGCGACGACCCATGGGGTGGCTACCGTGCCGGTTTTGAGGGCACCGCCAGTTTCAAGCTGGCCGACTACGATGTGTCCATGGATCTGGGGCCGGCTTCGGCAGTGGTCGAGCTGGATCTGACCATCGAGGGCATCCGCCAGTAAGTAATGGCGCGATACCAAGAGGCGAGCCTGCGGGCTCGCCTTTTTTGTGCCTGCCTGATTGCACAGGTAGAGCGGTTCCGCTAGGATTGCGAACAATAACTATTCTTAAGTACCTGGCTGACAGGCATTTGGCTGCGGAGGCAGCGAGGCTTGTGGTGCGGGCTTATGGTCTGTGAAAAAGGAGTTGTCATGCTGTCAGGTCTTTCCCGTTTCGCTGCTCTGTCCGGCGTGTGTATCGCGCTCGCGTTGGGGGCCGGTACGGCTGTGGCTGAGAATGTGTCGGTCAGCCATTCCAGTGGTCAGACCGAGGTGCCGGTGCAGCCGCAGGAGGTCGTGGTGCTGGATTGGTCGACACTGGACACCCTGGCGCAGCTGGGTGTGACGGTCAGCGGCATTCCCTCCTCCAGTCCGCCAGAAGTACTCAAGCAATATCGCGAGGGCGAGTTCATTCGTGCCGGCAGTCTGTTCGAGCCGGATTTCGAGGTATTGAAGAACGCCGAGCCGGATCTGAT
>JASJKW010000444.1:0-2581 GCA_037621305.1 Pseudomonas sp. | reverse complement strand
GTTCCGGAGTGCTACTGGCAGGTCCGAGGGTGGCGACGATCTTGGTGCGACGCAGGGTCATGAATGTTTTCCCTTGAGTTACATTTCAGTGGCTTACAATAGATCATACGCTCTATGTATGACAGGCAGAAGCTAACATGACACTGGTCTGACAGGAGAAATGCATGCATCCCCGTGTAATCGAGGTTACCGAGCGGCTGGTGGAACGCAGTCGGCTGTCACGCGCGGCTTACCTGCAGCAAATGGCCGAAGCGGCCGCGCGACCGCGGGGTCGCCGCGACCTGTCCTGCAGCAATTTTGCCCACGGCATGGCCGGGTGCTCGGCGGGGGACAAGGACCGCCTGCGGATGGTCGATGAGGTGAATATCGGCATGGTGACCGCCTATAACGATATGCTCTCGGCGCATCAGCCCTATGAAACCTATCCCGCGCAGATCCGTGAAGCTCTGCGTGCCTTCGGCGCTACCGGCCAGGTCGCCGGTGGTGTGCCGGCCATGTGTGATGGTGTCACCCAGGGCGAGCCGGGAATGGAGCTGTCGCTGGTCAGTCGTGATGTCATTGCCATGGGCACGGCGATTGCCTTGTCGCACAACATGTTTGATGGCGCGCTGTGTCTTGGTATCTGCGACAAGATAGTGCCGGGATTGCTGATGGGTGCGCTGCGCTTTGGTCATCTGCCGATTCTCTTTGTACCTGCCGGACCTATGCCCTCGGGTCTGCCGACCAGTGAGAAGGCCGAGGTGCGACAGCGTTTCGCCGAAGGCCTGGCCAGCCGCGAGGAGCTGCTGGATGCCGAGAGCAAGGCCTACCATGCTCCTGGTACCTGTACTTTCTATGGCACTGCCAATACCAACCAGATGTTGCTCGAAGCCATGGGGCTGCAATTGCCCGGTGCGTCTTTCATCAACCCCGGTACCCCATTGCGTGACGCACTGACCGTTCACGTAGCTGAACAGGCGGCGCGGCTGGCGCGGGCCGGGGAAGGCAGTCTGGCGTCGATTCTTGACGAGCGCGCATTGATCAACGCGCTGGTGGTGTTGTTGGCCACCGGCGGCTCGACCAACCTGACATTGCACCTGATTGCGATCGGCCAATGTGCTGGCCTGCAATTGAACTGGACTGACATGGCGCTGTTGTCCGAGGTGGTGCCGACGCTGGCGCGGATTTATCCCAATGGCCAGGCTGACGTGAACCATTTTCAGGCCGCGGGCGGCAGTGCTTTCCTGTTTGCCCAGCTGCTGGAAGGCGGGCTGTTGCATGCCGATGTGAATACCATCGCCGGCCCCGGTTTGCAGCGCTATACCCAGGAGCCGATGCTGGATGATGGCCGCCTGGTGTGGCGTGATGGCCCCGTGAGCAGCCTGGATGACAGCGTCCTGCGTAGCCGGCATGCGCCCTTCAATATTGATGGGGGATTGCGTCTGGTTGAAGGTGATCTCGGCCGCAGCGTGCTCAAGGTGTCCGCCGTTAGCCCGACGCATTGGCGGGTCTGTGCGCCATGCCGGATCTTTACCACCCAGGAAGCCTTTGTAGAGGCCTTCCAGAATAATGAGTTCGAGCATGATGTGATCGTCGTTGTCCGCTTCCAGGGGCCTGCCGCCAACGGTATGCCCGAGTTGCACAAACTTACCCCTTACCTGGGGATTCTGCAGGATCGTGGCCTGCGGGTGGCGTTGGTGACGGATGGCCGTATGTCCGGCGCATCGGGCAAGGTGCCGGCAGTCATTCATGTGACCCCTGAAGCCCACGCCGGGGGAGCCATTGCGCGGCTGCGAGACGGTGACTTGCTGGATCTCGATTCCGGCCAGGGCAGCTTGCTGGTGCGGGTGGATGAGGCCGAATGGCAAAGCCGGATCCCCATCGCTCACCCACAGTCGGTCCGGAAGGGCTGGGGGCGGGAGCTTTTTGCGTTTGCGCGTACGATCGCCAGTCCGGCGGAGGAGGGCGCGAGCTGTTTCACTGACAGCCTGATTCAGGCCGATGGAGGAGCAACATGATGATCGAAGAGCAGACCCGTTCCCGCGGCCTTGGTTGGTATGCTGCGGATTCGCCGCAGCTACAGGCGGAGGCGGTGGCCACACGTATTGTGTCGCTGCTGCGTGACGTCATCGAGCAACGTGGGCATGCCAGCTTGGCGCTGTCCGGCGGACGTGGTCCGGAATTGTTTCTGCGACGACTGGAGCAGATCCATTTCGACTGGGAAAAGGTGACCATCACTCAGGTGGATGAACGCTGGGTGCCAGCGGAGCATGAGCAAAGCAATGCTGGCTTGATTCAACGTTGCATGCCACAGGTATTGCAGCGCGCCACCTGGTTGCCCCTGTATCAGGGTCAGAGCCTGCAGGCTGATGCGCAGCATTGTCATACCATGTTGAAAGCACTGATGCCTGTGGATGTGGTTGTGCTCGGCATGGGGCCAGACGGTCACACGGCCTCGCTGTTTCCACATATGCCGAAGCTCTCGGATTACCTGTCCGAGCAGTCACCGGAGCTGTGCATCGCTGTGCCCGAGACAGATCAACGGCTGGCTCGACTGAGCATGACCGCAGCGGTCATCAGCCAGGCGCGCAGCAAGATTCTG
>JASJKW010000443.1:0-3815 GCA_037621305.1 Pseudomonas sp. | reverse complement strand
GCCCGCACTGTGCAAAAGAGCAGTACCTCAAGTGGGGCGGCAAGGACTGCGACTTCGGGATCAAGTGGGATTCTGGCAAGCCGGGTGCGCCCTGGTACGTCTGCGAGTACACCGGCTGCGTGGTCCACCAGCACGAGATGCTGGAGCAGCACCCGCAGGGCCGGTGGATCTGCGAGAAGACCGGTATTTGGACGCGGGACGGGTATGATTTCTACGACCCCGCCGGCGAACTGGTGCCTACTCCCGATAGCGTCACCTGGCACGTGTGGACCGCTTACAGTCCCTTCACCACCTGGGGCCGAATCGTTCTGGACTTCTACAAGGTCAAGGGCGACATCAACCGCCTGAAGACCTTCACCAACACCACGCTGGGCGAAGTCTGGGAGGCGGCTCAGGGGGAGAAGGTTGATTGGGTGTTGCTGTACGCCCGCCGCGAGGTGTACCCGACGGTACCCGAGCTAGGGCTGACCCTCCAGGGCGGTATCGATACCCAGGATGATCGTTATGAAGGCCGGGTCTGGGCGGTTGGTGCCGGTGAGGAAATGTGGCTGGTCGATCGCTGGATCCTTTACGGCGACCCAGCCAGCGAGGAGCTGCGCCGTAAGGTTGGGCTCAAACTGCACCAGCAATATACCCGGGCCGATGGCGTGGTGATGCGGGTGGAGCGCTGGTGCTGGGACTCCGGCGGTCACTACACCGATGAGGTGTATGCCGAAAGCCGTAAGCATGGCGTGATGTGGGTGATACCGATCTTCGGTGCCAATACCTACGGCAAGCCGATTGCCAATTTCCCGCGCAAGCGCAACCGGGCCCGGGTGTATTCCACCGAGGTCGGCACCGACAACGCCAAGGAACTGATCTACAACCGGCTGAAGAACCAGCCGGATGTCGCCAAGTGCGCAGCGCCGCAGCCGGGGGTCATCCACTTCCCGGCCAATGACGATATCTGCGACGAAGACGAACTCAAGCAGCTCACCGCCGAGACCAAGCGCTTGAAAGTGGTGCAGGGCCGGCGGGTCTACCGCTGGGATGCTGGCGGCCGCCGCAACGAGGCGCTGGACTGCCTGGTGTACGCCCTAGCCGCGCTGCGCATCAGCCAGCAGCGGTTCGGGCTAGACCTTGAGGCACTCGCCGCAGAGTTGGCCAAGCCGGTTGAAGCGGAAGTTATCGACAAAACACCCACACCAACAGCGCATACACCCTCAGCACCGCCGGCGGCAGGCGGCTGGCTCCAAATTGACACAGGAAGCTCATGGCTATGACTCGCGCACAGCAAATGGTGGACAAGTACATCGAAGCCGAAATGGCTGTGCTGGAAGGGCGCAGCGTTACCTTTGGCGGCCGAACGCTGACCATGGCCGATCTGAACCAGATCCGTGAAGGGCGCAGCGAATGGGAGCGCCGGCTGGCAGCTGAAATCGCCAACACCAAGGGCGGACGGTTCGGCTACTCACTGGCGACATTCGAATGAAGAACCTGATTGATAAGATAATCGAGCCATTCAGCCCTGGCATGGTGGTGTCACGCCTTGGCGCTCGGGAGGCCATCAAAGCCTACGAGGCGGCGCGGCCCAGCCGGACACACAAAGCCAAAGGCGAGCCGCACAGTGCTGACTTGGCAATACAGTTGGCCGGCAAGTCCCTGCGAGAGCAGGCGCGGTACCTGGACGAGAACCACGACCTGGTCACCGGCCTGTTTGACCGGCTGGAAGAGCGCGTGGTGGGAGGTGCCGGCATCGGCATCGAACCGCTGCCACTGGATCTGGCTGGTGATGTGCACCTGGAGTTCGCGGCGCAGATAAAGAGTGCCTGGGCAGAGTGGTCACTCAAGCCGGAAGCCTCCGGAGAGCTGACCCGCCCGCAGATGGAGCGGCTGGTATGCCGCACATGGCTGCGAGACGGCGAGGCCCTGGCGCAGAAGCTGCGGGGGCGCGTTGCCAACTACACGCATCTGACCCGCGTGCCGTTCGCCTTGGAGCTGCTCGAACCGGACTACCTCCCGTTCGATTACAACGAGATATCCAAAGGCATACTGCAGGGCATCGAGCGTGACGCCTGGCGCAGGGTGCGGGCGTACCACCTGTACAAGCAGCACCCAGGCGATATGCAGGGTTACTGGATGGACTGGACCACCACCAAACGGGTGGAAGCCGACCGCATCATCCATATCGCTCACCGCAAGCGCATCGGGCAGAACCGGGGCGTACCGCTGCTGCATGCCGTGCTGATCCGCCTGGCTGAGATCAAGGACTACGAAGAATCCGAGCGGGTGGCTGCGCGCATCAGTGCAGCGCTTGCCATGTACATCAAGAAAGGCAATCCGGACGCATACACACCGGGTGGCCAGCCGACAAATCGAACCTTTCCGATCGGCCCCGGCATGGTGGTCGACGACCTGTTACCTGGCGAAGACATCGGCATGATCGAGAGCAACCGGCCCAACCCCTTCCTCGAGGGTTTCCGGAACGGCCAGTTGCGCGCCGTCGCCGCCGGTACGCGCGGCGCGGCCTCGACGATCATGCGCAGCTATGACGGCACCTACAGTGCCCAGCGTCAGGAGCTGGTCGAGGCGCAGCTGGGGTACGACTTGCTGCAGCATGAGTTCATCGATTACTGGTGCCGCCCGATCTATCGGGATTGGCTGACTGTTGCGATCGCCGCTGGGGAGTTGAAGGTGCCGGCTGACGTGGATCCGCGCACCGTTTTCGGCGCCGTGTACCAAGGCCCGGTCATGCCATGGATCAACCCAGTGCATGAGGCCAACGCCTGGGAGCTGCTGGTGAAAGCTGGCTTCGCCGATGAAGCCGAAGTAGCCCGGGCCCGCGGCCGTAACCCGCAGGAGCTCAAGCGCAGCCGGACAGCCGAGATCAAGGCAAACCGCGAGGCAGGGCTGGTGTTCAGTTCGGACGCCTACCATGCCGCGAAGAAGGAGGGCTTGAGCCCGGTCGAGGCTGTGCAGAAAGCCTACCTCGGCGTCGGGAAGATGATCACCGCCGACGAGGCGCGGGAGCTGGTGAACCTCTACGGCGGCAATCTCGCAATGCCTGGCCCGGACTTCGTGGCCACAACCAACAATGAAGGAGGCGGAGATGCCGACACAGATCAGTAGAGCTGCAGGCAAGCCCGGCGACATACAGCGTGGCATCACGGCATTTGCTCCCGCCCGCGGTTCCGCGCCTGCTATTGCCTTATACGGAATCATCGGCCTGGACTTTCGCGTCAAGGATCTTGCTCAGGCGCTGAGTCAATATGCGAGCGCTCCGCATCTGGATGTTTATGTTCACTCCGGAGGCGGCAGCGTCATCGAAGGCTTGGCCATGTACAACATCCTCAGCCGCTTCAAGGGGCACAAGCGCTTTTACGTGGACGGCATAGCCGCCTCGATGATGAGCGTAGTGCTTTGCGCGGCAGACGAAGTGCATATGCCCGAAAACACGCAGGTCATGATCCACTTGCCGCGCATCGGCCCCAACGAAGGTGGGTTGGTAGCAGACGATCTCCGCAACCTGGCCGACGCTCTTGATGATTATGGCGAGAAGATGCTGGCCGCCTATATGCAGCGCACCAAACAGCCGCGAGAGCGGTTGCTCGAATTGACGCGTCAGGAAACCTACCTCAGTGCAGCAGAGGCTTTGGAGCTTGGGTTTGCTGATGTCGTCATGACGCCACTGGAAATGGTGGCTCAAATTAACCTTGATCCACCACCCGAGGAGGCTTCCATGCCTAACCCTACCGTTGTAAACAATCCGGCCGTTGAGCCGCATCAGGAGCCTACAGTGCCGAACACCCCTCAGCCTCAAGCGCAGGCAGAACCTG
>JASJKW010000442.1:0-10912 GCA_037621305.1 Pseudomonas sp. | reverse complement strand
TGCTTGATGCGCTGACAATCCTCAGCACATCAAGCCGCGCGAGGTACCTTATGAATAGCCTGACTCGGCAGCTGGCAGATTGGGCCTGTGCACTGGAGTATGAGCAGCTGCCCGCCGAGGTGGTTTGCCGGCTGCGTAGCTGCGTGCTGTACCAGCTGGGCATCGGTCTGGCTGGGTATACCTTGGAAAGCCCGTATCAGGTGCATCGCCTGATGCTTGCCGAAGGTGCTGCCGGCCAGGCAAGCCTGCTGCTGGGCGGGCGCAGTTCAGCAATGAATGCTGCCTATGCCAATGCAACCCTTTTTCATGCCCGGGTGCAGGATGACACCCACCACACATCACATCTGGGCACTGCGCTGATCGCTGCCGGACTGGCGCTGGCTGAGGCGCGCGGTGCCAACGGTCGGCAGCTGATGACGGCACTGGCGGCAGGCTACGAGGTGGCTGCTGCCCTGGGTCGTGAATACACCAGCGCCACTACTCCGCGTGGCTTCCGGGCCAGCGGTCTGTTTGCCGGTCTGGGTGCTGCCGTTGTGGCGGCCAGGCTACTGCAGCTGGATGAGGCTGCTACCAGTCACGCGTTGGGTATTGCCGCCACACTGGCCAGCGGAACGATTCAGCCGTTTGCCAGCGGCACTGAGGAATTTCTGCTGCACAATGCGCAGGCTGCTCGTAACGGCATACTGGCCGGGTTGATGGCAGAGCAGGGCATGCTGGCTGCGGAGGCAGCGCTGGATGGGCCGGCTGGCTTTCTGCAGGCTTTTGCCGGCAAGTTGGTGGATAACGAGGCCGTCACCGGCCGGCTGGGAGAGCACTTCGAGTTGTTGCAGGTGACCTTCAAGGCGGTACCGGTGTGTGCCGGCAATCAGGCACCGCTGTTCAATGCCATGACATTGGGAGGGTTACTGTCACAATCCGACGTCGGGGACATTGAACGCATACGCATCGAGATGAACCCCTACGAGGCGCATCATCCAGGGATCGCCAACCGGGGGCCTTTCCGCAGTCGTATCCAGACCTTGATGAGCACACCCTTCTGCGTGGCGCTGGGCTTGCTCGGGCGAGAGCCGACCATGGCCGCACTGCATGATTTCGACGATGCCGACATCCTGCGGCTGGTGCAGCGAAGTGAGGTGGTCGCCAATGCGGATCTGCCCATGCTGCATTCTTCCATCTGTCTGCAGTTATCCGATGGGCGCGGGTTGAGCAACCGTTTCAGGTTGGCGGAGGCTGATCTGCACTGGTCATGGCAGCATACCCGGAGCCAGGTCACCGGGCTGTTGGAGCAGATGCCGATATCCGCGGCCTGGTTGCAACAGCGTATCGACAGCATCGCTCAACTGGAGCACCATCAGGATTGGGCCTGGCTGCTGGATATTCGCCGCTGAGCAGGCGGCAAGTGATCCTGCCCGTAATCAGTTGCCGACGGACAGCAACTGTCCGCCGTCGACCGGAATGCAGGTGCCGGTCACCCAGCGAGACTGCTGTGAAGCGAGAAACACGGCGACACCGGCGACATCCTCCGGGCGGCCGAAGCGTCCGGAAGGAATGCGCTTCAAGGTGCTCTGATAGCGCAAAGGCTGATCCTGACGCGCCCTGTCCCAGATACCGCCAGGGAACTCGATCGAACCCGGCGCAATGCTGTTGACGCGGATGCCGTGCGGCGCCAGCTGGAGCGCCATCGCCTTGGCGTAGCTGATCAGCGCAGCCTTGGCAGTGACATACGTGGGGGCTCCGGCACCGCGCAGCGCGGCAATCGAAGACAGCAGGATAATACTGCCGCCGCCGGCCTGTTGCATCCAGGGGCTGACTTGCCGGACCGCCTGAACGGTACTCATCAGGTCGAGATCAATGCTGCGCCGCCAGCCTTCCCGGCTGTCATCGGTTCCCATCGCCGAGGCGTTGCAGATGAGAATGTCGACGCCGCCCAGGCGGGCATGGACCTGATCCAGGAAGCTGCCAAGCGCCTCTTCATCGGCGATATCACAACATTCCGCCATGGCTGTGACGCCATGCTGTTGCAGCTCTCGCAAGGTGCTGTCGAGGGCGGGGCGCGAGCGCGCACAGATCGCCACGTTGGCGCCCTCGGCGGCCAGCGCTAACGCCATGGCGCGTCCCAAACCGAGACTGCCGCCGGTGATGACGACGTTCTTGCCGCGAATGCCCAGCTCCATGGTCCAGTTCCTCAGCGTTTGGAGACGACCAGCTTGAGAGCCTTCTTGAAGACCTCCAGCTCGCCTTCGCTGAGCTCGCTGAAAATCTCCTTCTGAGCCTGATGCACGGTATCCCACAACTCCTCGAGTTTGCTGTGGCCGGCGCTGGTTACCCAACGCTGTGCTTCGTTGATGGCAAGGAAACCTTTGGCTTGCAGATTGGCCAAGGCATCGGCCATTTCCCGGGCGGGCATTGAAGTTGCCTGCTGCAGTTCGGCAATGCTCGCATTGGGCGCGCTGTCGAGTACCAGCAACAGACGCGACTCGCTGTTACGCATGCCCAGCTTCAGATGTTCCTGGACGAAACGCGGGTGGCTGGCACTGACTGCCTGGATCATCAGGTAGAACAGGTTGTCACCCAGTCGGGTGTGCAACAGGTTGGCGGGCTCGTTCTGTTCGGTCACTGCAGGTTTGCTGCCCCGTGGGTGAGGCAGAACCATTGCATAACCACCCTGGTGATAGACCAGCGGTGGTTGGCTGAAGTCTTCGAAGTGTTCGACCTGACCGATGATCAGCCAGTGGTCGCCAGCGTCGATATGTTGATAGCTGGAGCACTGGAAGTTGCCGGCGCAACCCTGAAAGATCGGCGCGCCACCGACACCGGAAAGATGTTCGATACCGGCGAACTTGTCTTCCTGCGGGCGGGCAAAGTGATTCGACAATTCAATCTGGCTCGAGGCGAGGATATTCACTGCGAAGTGACTGGCCTGCTGGAAGATCTCCCAGGCGCTGGAGCGTTTGTCCAGGCTCCACAGGATCAATGGGGGATCCAGTGATACCGAGTTGAAACTGTTGGCAGTCACCCCGACCTTGCGGCCGCTGGCATCGCAAGCGGTGACTATGGTGACGCCGCAGGCGAAGTTGCCCAGTGCGCGGCGGAACTGACGGGGGTCGAGAACAGGTTGTGCGTTTTTCATGGGACTCCAGCGGCCAGCGTACTCCAGGCCCTTTGATGAGGAATTGAGCTCATCCTAGCAAGCGCGGCGGTGCTGTCATTGGCGTTAAATTGAATGGGCTGTTCAGTTGAATTGACTGACGCCGCTGGCGCCGCCTTGTTAGGCTTGGGACCCTGATAACGACAAGACCAATAGGAACTTCATCATGACCCTGCCTCCATTTCGTCTGCACCATGGTGCTCCCTTTGCTCTGCTGCTGATGGCTAGCATGGCCCAGGCTGAACAGGCTCCGGCCTGCACAGTGGGTGCCGACTATCAGCCAGTATGCGGTATTGCGCCGCCGGAAGATCTGGAGCTGTCGGCCGATGGCAAATACCTGTTCATGAGTGTGACTCCAGGATTGGCTGGACAGCATGTCTCGCGCTTGCGGGTCATGGATCTGGCTACCGAACAGTCGGCCGATCTGGAGGTTACTTATGCCGGGCAGGCGGGCTGGGGCGATGCCACTTGTGCGCCGCCTGAACAGGAGTTGGGCGCGCACGGTATTCACCTGTCGCCACGTGGAGATGGTCGCCAGCAATTGCTGGTAGTCAATCATGCTGGACGTGAAGCCATCGAGTTTGTTGAACTGGTACCGAGCGAGCAGGGCTGGCAGGCCATCTGGCGCGGCTGTGTGGAAAACACCGGCCAGGGCAAGTTCAACGACGTGGCGGCCACGCCGGACGGCGGCTTTGTCGCCACTGTCATGTTCGTTTCAGAAAGCATGGCGCCCCCACTGCCGCTGGAGCAGTTGGTCGACGGGCGTGATACCGGTTATCTGATGCGCTGGTCCGCGGAGCAGCCGCTGAGCAAGTTGGCAGGCTCCGACGCACCGTTTCCCAATGGCGTACAGGTGACACCGGATGGCAAGAGCGCTTGGTTCGCGGCCTGGACCGCAGATCAGCTGTGGCGCTATGACCTGCAAGCGGGCGCCATCGACGCTAAGGTCGATAGCGGCTATATGGTTGACAATCTCAACTGGGCACAGGATGGGCGGCTGCTGGGAGCCGGGGTGCCGGATGCCGCAGCCTTTGTTGAGTGTTTCCAGCAGCATATCGAACATTGCTCGATGGGCGTGCGGGTGTCGGCGCTGGATACCACCAGTCTGGAGCATGAAATGCTGTTCAGTGCGGAGCCGGGAGTGCTATCCGGGGCCTCGGTTGCGACCCAGATCGGCGATGAGCTGTATGTCGGTGCCTTTACCGGTGACCGGCTGTTGCGGGTAGCTGCCAAAGGGAGCGCAGCCGATGAACAGAATTGAGATCACGAATCGAGTGGCAGCAGCCTTGTTGGCGCTTTGGATTGGCGCTGCAACTGCCGATGAGCGGCCAAATATCCTGCTGATCATGGCCGATGATCTTGGCTATTCCGATATCGGCAGTTACGGCGGCGAGATAGAAACACCGAACCTGGACACGCTGGCCCAGCAGGGGCTGCGTATGTCCAGCTTCTACGCTGCGCCGACCTGCTCGCCGACCCGCGCCATGGTGATGTCGGGTACCGATAATCATCTGGCTGGTTTGGGTACCATGGCCGAAGTTCTGCCGTTTCTTCCGAAGTTGCAGGGACGACCGGGCTACGAAGGGTATCTCCTTGAGAACACACACTCATTGCCGGCGTTGCTTGGGCAGGCAGGCTACAACACTTATCTGAGCGGCAAATGGCATCTGGGGCGGGCGGCTGAGCAGGACCCGGTGAATGTGGGGTTTGATCATGCCTTTGTCTTGCTGGAGGGCGGCGCCAGTCACTTCCAGCCACTGAGCGACAGTCAGGTTCGAGTTGAAAATGTGACCTACCGCGAAGATGGTCAGCCGGCGCAGGTGCCGGAAGATTTCTTTTCCTCGGATTTCTATACCGACAAGCTGATCAGTTACCTGGAGGAGGGACGGGACAGCGGCAAGCCGTTCTTTGCCTGGGCAGCCTATACCGCACCGCATTGGCCACTGCATGCTCCGCAGGACTATATCGACAAGTACAAGGGGCGCTATGACGCCGGTTACGATGCCATTCGCGAGCAGCGTCTGGCGCGGTTGCAGGACAGCAACCTATTTCCCCACCCCTTTCCTGCGGCGGAACCCGCAGACATGCCCAGCCCGCGCTGGCAGCAGCTGAGTCCAGAAGAGCAGGCTAAGCAAGCGCGCAAGATGGAAGTGTATGCGGCCATGGTTGACCATCTGGATATGAATATCGGACGGCTGATCGACTACCTCAAGCGTACTGAACAGTATGACAACACGCTGATCATGTTCATCTCCGATAACGGCGCGGCCGGCGAGGATCATGCCAAGGGCTATTCACCTGCGGATGCGCTGACCGATGACTCGCTGGCGAATATCGGGCGACGCGGCTCCAATATCAACTACGGTTTCCGGTGGGCCGAGGTCAGTGCAACGCCTTTCAGTCTGGTCAAGGGTACGTCCGGCGAGGGTGGGATCAGTGCACCGGCAATCATTCGGCTGCCCGATGACCTGCGCGGCGAGTTGAGTGGGCAGGTGATACATGATGTCGGGCGGGTCGACGATCTGTTGCCGACGTTGCTGGAACTGGCCGGTATACCTGACCCGGGCGATCAATTTCAGGGACAGCCCAAACAGCCGATCACCGGTGTATCGCTGTTGAGCGCTTGGCAGGGCAAGCCTGAGGCGAGCAACAGGCTGCTGGCTGGGGAAATGTTTGGCCAGACCTATATCCGCCTGGGTGACTGGAAGTTGAGTTCGGGTTTTGTACCTGACGGTAATCCGGCCAATCTGGATGCGCCACGGAACTGGCAGCTGTTCAACCTGGCGGAAGATCGCGGGGAAACCCGGAATCTGGCGGAGCAATTTCCGGACAAGGTGACCGAGTTGATGCAGGCTTGGGCTGAGTACGCCGGCTGGGCAAAACTGCCTGAAGCGGACTGATACAACTGGGCAGGCAATCAGTGAGATGGGGCGGCGCGGAGGGTGTCATGCCAGAGGGGCAGGCATCCGCTCCGCACCATCTTCTGATAGCTGGAACTAACCCAGGCTCTCCATCAACACCCGCACCTTGGTCAGGCTTTCCTGATACTCGGCTTCCCCCTCCGAATCAGCCACTATCCCGCCGCCTCCCCAGCAATACAGGCGATCATCCTGATGCACCAGCGAACGGATGGCGATGTTCAGGTCCATCTGTCCCTCGCAGCCGATATAACCGATGCTGCCGCAATACAGGCTGCGCCTGACCGGCTCCAGCTCCTCGATGATCTGCATGGCGCGGATTTTCGGTGCGCCGGTGATCGAGCCGCCGGGAAAGGCGCCGGCCAGCAGGCTCAAGGCATCCTGATCGGCTGCCAGCTGGCCGGTGATGCTGCTGACCAGATGATGCACATTGGGGTAGCTTTCAATGCTGAACAACTCGGGCACCTTGACGCTGCCGAAGCGACAGGCACGACCCAGATCGTTGCGCAGCAGATCGACGATCATCAGGTTCTCCGCGCGATCCTTGAGGCTGTGTTGCAGCTCTGTGGCGAGCGCCAGGTCCTCTTCCGGAGTGTGGCCGCGTGGGCGGGTGCCCTTGATGGGTCTGGTTTCCACCTGGGCATCATGCACTTTCAGAAAGCGCTCGGGAGACAGGCACAGCAAGGCGTGCTCAGCGGACTCCAGATAGCCTGCAAAGGGTGTCGGGCAAGCTTCGCGCAACCGCTGATAGGCAGTCAGGGGGTCGCCCTGGCAGGGTGCGGAGAAACGCTGGGCCAGGTTCACCTGGTAGCAGTCGCCGGCCTGGATGTAATCCTGGATACGAGCAAAGGCCTGCAGATAGGCCGGTCGGGACTGCTCCGCTGTGAAGGGGCTGCGCAGGGTGAACGCATCCGGCTCGGGTGCTGGGCTGGTCAGCCGGGCGAGTAATTCGGCCTGATGGTTTTTGTCGACAATCGGGTGACATACCAGCCAGCGGCGGCGC
The DNA here is from genome assembly GCA_037621305.1 of Pseudomonas sp. Taxonomy (GTDB): domain Bacteria; phylum Pseudomonadota; class Gammaproteobacteria; order Pseudomonadales; family Pseudomonadaceae; genus Halopseudomonas. Next base: position 3,843 of record JASJKW010000442.1, on the reverse strand, counting down.
AGCTGGTTATCGCTGACCAGACTCCAGGTGTAGATACCCATCTGCAGGGCGGGCAGGGAAATATCCGCGCGTGCATGGGCTGGCATCTGTTCCAGGGAGCGCCCGAAGTCGTAGCTGATGAACCCGAGCGCACCGGCGCCAAAGGGCAGCTGCAGATCGTCAGGCCAGGAGGCGGGGCCAAGCTGCTGCAGCGCATGACGCAGGCGGGCGATGGTCTGGACGCCGATTTCACCGTCTTGCGGGGTGACCAGCTGCAGCGGGGCTGCAGAGAGAATGCTGTAGCGACCCAGTGGGTCACCGCTGGCAGCGGAGTCGAGGAGTACGGGATTGCCCATGTCGCGAAAGGCAAAAAGCCCTGGCAGCGGGTCGGCTTGCCAGGGCAGTTCGGTGATCTGGTAGGGCGAGGTCATTCGGTCGGTTCAGGCTCGACAGGCGCTTCATCCGCACTCAGAAAGACCGGTTTGCCGAAATGCTTCTGGGAGAATGCCATGCGTTCTTCCACAGTCTCGGTCTTGCCAGCTTTCTTCAGTTCGGCGATGTGTTTTTCTACCTTGTGGCAGCGGTGCGTCAGCCCGGCGTCGTTGGCGATCTGAATGTTCAGGCCGGGACGGGCGTTGAGCTCGAGGATCAAGGGGCCTTTCTTCTCGTCCAGTACCAGATCCACACCGATATAGCCCAGGCCAGACAGCTCATAGCAGGAGGTGGCCAGACGCATGAAGCCGTCCCAGTCGGGCAGCTGCACGCCGTCCACCGGGTTCGCGGTATCCGGGTGCTTGCTGATCTTGTTATTCAGCCAGGTACCCTTGAGGGTGATGCCGGTGGTCAGATCGACCCCCACACCGATGGCGCCCTGGTGCAGGTTGGCCTTGCCGCCGGACTGGCGTGTCGGCAACCGCAACATGGCCATGACCGGGTAGCCCATCAGCAAAATGACGCGGATATCCGGTACACCTTCGTAACTGATGCTCTTGAAGATCGGGTCGGGTTTGACCCGGTACTCGATCAGTGCCCGGTCGCGGTGGCCCCCGAGCGAGTACAGGCCGGAAATGATGTTGGAGAGATGGTGCTCGATCTCGTCGTGGCTGATGATCTTGCCGGAGACGGTGCGATAGCGACCCTCATAGCGATCACCGATCACCAGAATACCGTCACCTCCTGCGCCTTGCGCAGGCTTGATGACGAAATCCTTGTGGTTCTCCACCAGCTTGGCGAACTGGCTGATGCCTTTTTCCGTATCAATGATGCCGTACAGGTCGGGCACGTTGATCTCGGCGGCGATGGCGCGTTCCTTGGTCAGGATCTTGTCATCCACCACCGGATACAGGCTGCGCTTGTTGTACTTGAGTACATAGTCCGCGTTACGCCGGTTGATGCCCATGACGCCGTTGTCACTGAGGGCTTTCCAGATATTCCAGAAAAACATGCTCTCTCCTCAGCCCTGTTTGGTCAGCGCTTTGAAGCGCATCAGTTCGGTGAGACGATAGCCGCGGTAACGCCCCATGGCCAACATGAAGCCCACCAGCACCAGCAGAACGGCCGGGAAGGTGAAGACGAAATAGGTCAGCTCCGGAATGCTCATCAGCATGTGCGACAGGGTGGCCGCTATCAGGGTGCCCAGGGCAACCTTGAACGAATGACCGCCGCCACGTTCTTCCCAGTTGATCGACAGGCGTTCGATGGTCATGGTCAGAATCACCATCGGGAACAGGGATACCGACAGCGCGCGCTCGATGCCCAGCTTGTGGCTGAACAGGCTGATAGCGGCAATCACCAGTACCACGAAGGTCAGCACGATCGACAGTCGCGGCAGCATCTGCAGCTTCAGATGTTCCAGGTAGGAGCGCAGCGATAGCCCCAGTGCGGTGATCAGGGTAAACAACAGAATACCCCAGCCGACCTGGGTTTCACGGAAGGCGAGGGCGATCAGTACCGGGGTGAAGGTGCCCAGGGTCTGAATACCGATCAGGTTACGCAGCACCAGAATCACCAGGACGCCGATCGGAATCATGATCATCACCTGATACACCTGCTGCGCCTGCAGCGGCAGGCCGTACAGGGAGTATTCCAGCAACGCGGAGGGGCTGTTTTCAGTGGTCATCTTGGCCAGTCGCAGCGCATTCATTTCGCTGTTGCTGACGGTGAAGTTGATATTGCCGGCCCTGCCGCCTTCCAGGCTCAGCAGTGGCATGGTACCGGTCCACCAGACCAGACGGTTATCGGGGATACCCTGTTGTCCGGTTTCCGGATGGAAGTACAACCAGCGCTCACCGTTGTAGCTACGCAGCCAGAGTTCCGGTTGCTGGTTGGGGGTGGCCTCAAGGCGGATGGTGTGTACCAGCTCCAGCGGGATGCGCGCGTTGGACAGCAGCACATCGATTACCCGGGCCTTGTCCAGAGCGCTGCTATCGCCGCCGAGCAGCAGGCGAACGTTGTCATCGGTAATGTCATTCACCCGGCGAATGGTTTCGCTGATGAAAGTCTCGATATCCGCCGAATGCTGGCGTATCGGATTGATCAGGGCGTCAGCGGCAATCTGCTCCGGGCCATCCAATGGGATCGGCTGACGGGGCGCAGGCGGTTGGGCGGCGGCCGGTTCAGTACCGTAACGGTTGGTCAGCACCAGGCGGTAATACAGTGTTTGCGTACCGCTGGCCCGGCGTGCGGACCAGGTGACCCGACGGTTGCCGTCCTGCTGGTTGACGCTCACACCATAGTTGTTGGAAATGAAGCTCTCATTGAGGCTGACGAATTTCTGATTCAGCGGCGGAATGAATAGTTGGGCCTTGACGGGGACGCCGCTGGTGGCGCGGAACTCGATCTTGGCATCCAGACTCCAGATATCATCGGTTTCATCTTCGCGGACGGGGATGTCGAGTACATATATCTGGTATCCCGTGATCAGCAGGCCCAAGCTGACCAGAAGGGCGATCATAATCTTCAGATGGGTATTGATCGATTGCATAGTGTTCTCAGCTGCAGTGTTTGATTGCTGCTTCGCTCCAGGAACAGGGAGGTAGAGACAGCGTGAGGCAGGCGGCATATTAGCATGCCAAGCAGACCGGTACCCATAAGCATAAGTTCCCTGCGGCTTTTCCCGCTCAAGTAGGTTTTTGATTCGGATTGTTGACAATCGTGTTGGGCGGAAGGCACTATTCACCTCGATAGCGGCTTTCTAGCGATTATTTCTAATAAGGTTGTCAACAATTGGCTGATTTCGAGAGCGTCATCCCCGCTGCAACTTTGTCCGACGGTGCCTTTCAGCGCTTGCAGACAGCTATCGTCAAAGGCGAGATCCCGCCGGGTACGCGCATCAGCGAACAGTTTCTGTCCACTACCTTCGGTATCAGCCGCGGCCCATTGCGCGAAGCCATTCGCCGCCTGGAAGGGCGCCGCCTGGTAGTGCGTATCCCGCACGCCGGGGTACGCGTGGTGTCGCTGAGCTATGAAGAGCTGATCGAGCTGTACCACGTGCGTGAAGCGCTGGAGGGCATGGCCTGCCGGTTGGCCGCGCAGAACATGACGGCCGAGGAAATCGCCAACCTGCGCGATGTACTGGCCACCCACGAGCGTCACTCCGGACTCAAGGCCAACGAATCCTACTATCAGCAGGAAGGTGATCTGGATATCCACTATGTGATCATCCAGGGCAGCAAGAATCGCACCTTGAGTGACATGCTCTGCGCCGATCTCTACCACCTGGTGCGCATGTACCGCTACAAATTCTCTTCCACACCGAAACGCCCACAACAGGCGTTCGCTGAACACCACAGAATCATCGAAGCCATCGCCGATCGTGATGGTGAACTCGCGGAAATGCTGATGCGTCGACATATCAGCGCATCT
>JASJKW010000441.1:0-3548 GCA_037621305.1 Pseudomonas sp. | reverse complement strand
AGTCTGACCATGACGGATCTGACCGGTGACCATGACAACGACAGCAACCCGCTGTACGCCGTGGGTAACACTGCTCACGCCCAGGTCAGCATGATTCAGATCCTGCCCCAGGGCCGTTTCTGGGATACCGCTGCATTACTCGGTGAAGTGGCCTGGAACCGCACCCTGAGCATAACCAAAAATCGTGAGTGGAAGGACCCCAACAACACCCGTGATGCAACCGCCTTGCGCGTGGTATTCACTCCGACCTGGTTCCAGGTGTTCGACGGTATCGATCTGTCTGCTCCCATGGGCGCCAGTTATGGCATTGACGGGCGGTCTTCGGCAGTGGGTGGTTTCAGTCAGGCCAAGGGTGGCAGTTTCAACGTCGGCTTGTCAGCTGAATACCTCAAGCGCGTCACGGTGGGCCTGAGTTACAACGGCTTCTATGGCCCGACTGATGTCACCAGCAAAGCCATGAATGGTGTCAACGGCGTCAAGACCTACAAGCAGACCAATGGCGACCGCGACTTCATTTCCCTGAATGCTTCCTACACGTTCTGAGGCCTGATCATGCATAACAAGAATATTCGTCAATTTGCCCTGTGCGTTTCATTGCTGGCGCTGAGCGTGGGTACCGCCGGTGCGGCGGTCAGCCCAGAGGAAGCTGCTCAGCTCAAATCAACCCTGACGCCGCTGGGCGCCGAGCGTGCCGGCAACGCGGCTGGCACCATTCCCGCATGGGATGGCGGTTACACCACGGTGCCGGCTGGTTTTCAGAATGGCAACCGCGACTTCGATCCGTTTGCCGATGACAAGCCGCTGTATTCGATTACCGCGGCCAACCTGGATGAGCACAAGGACAAGCTGGCTGCTGGTGTAGTGCAGTTGTTCAAGGATAATCCGGAGACCTTCCGCATCGATGTGTATCCGACCCGGCGCACCGCGTCTGCACCGCAGTGGATGTACGACAACACCTTCAAGAATGCGACCAACGCAACGCTGGAAAATGATGGTTTGACCGTGCGCGGTGCCTATGGCGGTGTTCCTTTCCCGATTCCGAAAACGGGTATCGAGTTGGTCTGGAACCATCAGCTGCAGTGGCGCGGTGAGTCCACCGAGGCACGCTATCAGGTCTGGACCACCACAGGTGAGGGTCGTCGTATCCTGGCCACCGCCGCACGGGACTACGCCCAGTACCCTTACTACTACGCCGATGGCTCGGTGGATACCACGCCGAACCCGAAGTACATGCTGGCCATCCAGCTGGCCTACGAGCCCGCGTTCCGCGCTGGCGAGGCGCTGATGGTACACAACACGCTCGATTACCATCAGGGCCGGACCCTGTGGCAGTACCTGGTAGGCCAGCGTCGCGTGCGTCAGGCGCCGAGCATCAACTTTGATACGCCGAACGTGGTGGCGTCGGGTACCAACTTCGTTGATGAAACCTTCGGTTATGGCGGCTCGCCTGAGCGTTATGACTGGAACCTGGTCGGCAAGCGGGAAATGATCATTCCCTACAACAACAACGCGATGATGGCGCACAGCGATGCCGAGGTGCTGGGTGAGCGACATGCCAACCCGGATGTGCTGCGCTGGGAGCTGCACCGCGTCTGGGAAGTGGATGCCACGCTCAAGCCCGGCAGCCGTCACGCGGTACCCAAGCGCAAGTTCTACTTCAACGAAGACACCTGGGGCTCGGCCATCTTTGATGGTTGGGATGCCGAGGGCAGCCTGTGGCGTACTTCTCTGAATACGCCGTTCGTGGCTCCGGATATCCCGGCGACGGTGAACTTCTGTGGTGGCTTCTTCCATGACCACCGTACCCGTGCCTGGGTTTACAACTGTGCCATGGGTACGGATGTGAAGGGTGATCAGTTCAAGATCGTTGAAAAACGCTCGGAAACCTACTTCTCGCCGCAGTCTCTGCTGCGCATGAGTGGCCGCTGATCTGTCCATTGCCCCCTACCGGTGACGGTAGGGGGCACTCCGCCTTGCGAGGAGTTGCGGAATGAACAATAAAATCAGAACCAGCCTGTTACCGGTGTTCGTCACTGCGGCGTTGCTGTGCACGCCAATGATGACGCTGGCGGTGACCTTGCCGGATACTCTGAGCCGACCGGCGACCAGCTCTGAGCTTGCGTCTCGCTCCATGCTCAGTGCAGTCGCCAGAGCAGGAGATCGCCTGGTAGCGGTAGGCGAGCGCGGGCATATCATCCTCTCTGATGATCAGGGCAGCCATTGGCGCCAGGCCCCCGTGCCGGTCAGCGTCACCCTGACGTCGGTGTGCTTTGCCGACAACCAGCGTGGCTGGGCGGTGGGGCATCGAGGCGTGGTGTTACATACCGCTGATGCCGGTGAGAGTTGGGCATTGCAGTTGGATGGCCGGCGTTTTGCCGAAGCGGCCTACCAACGTGCGCAGGAGCAGGGCTCCGAGCTGGAATACAGTACGCAGATGCTGGTTGAGGATGGGCCCGACAAGCCATTTCTGGATGTGCAGTGCCTCGGTCGCCAATCTGCGGTGGCGGTCGGCGCCTATGGTCTGGGCGTGCGCAGCACGGACGGCGGGGCAAGCTGGAGCCCGTTGCTGACACTGATGGAAAGCACCGACCAGAGCCATGTGAACGCGATCCTGGCCGTGGGCAATGAGCTGTATATGGCCGGTGAAATGGGTGGCCTGTATCACAGTGATGCGGCGGTCAGTCAGATCGAACGCCTCACTCAACCCTATGAAGGCAGTTACTTTGGTCTGCTGAGTGATGCACGCCGGCTGCTGGCCTATGGTCTTCGCGGACATGCTTTCGTTTCCAGCGACGCTGGGCACCACTGGCGTCAGTTGTCGCTGCCCACCAACCAGAGTTTGACGGCCGGTACCTTGCTGAGCAATGGCGCGCTGCTATTGGCAGATGCCGCCGGTGGTGGCTGGTTGAGTCGGGATGACGGTCGCAGTTTCTCGCGTGTCCGCGCCGAACGACCGTTTCCGCTGACCGATTTGCTGCCGTTGACCGATGGCAGTGTGCTGGGTGTCGGCTCCCGTGGTGTTACCCGTTTCTCCGCCGAGCAGTTCAACTGATCGGCTTGCCAGAGGTTTATCGATATGGCTATTTCATCTTCAGACGGTTTTCAGACCATCACCAACCTGAAGGACTTCGACCAGCATTCAGGTAATGGGCTGGAGCGTCTGCTGTTCAATTATCGGCGGTGGGTGATTGCCTTCTGCGTCTTGATGACCCTGCTGTTCGCCGCTTCGGCGACGCGGGTAACCATGAATGCCAGTTTCCTCAAGACCATCCCGACCAGCCACCCGTTCATCCTGAACTATCTGCAGCATCAGGATGAACTCAAGGGTACCGCCAATACCCTGCGCATCGCCGTGGCGCTGGAAGGCGAGGGCGATATTTTCACCGCCGAATATATGGAAACGCTGCGTCAGATCAACGATGAGGTGTTCCTGCTGCCCGGGGTTGATCGTTCCTTCATGAAGTCGCTGTGGACGCCGCTGACCCGCTGGCAGGGCGTGACCGAGCAAGGTTTTGATGGTGGCACTGTTATTCCCGATGGTTTTGCCG
>JASJKW010000440.1:0-4941 GCA_037621305.1 Pseudomonas sp. | reverse complement strand
CCAGGATCCTGCCAACCGCTGGATGCGCGAGCAGATCATTGAACTGTCGCAACAACTCGAGCGGAAAATGAACAAGGAAAGGGAAGCCTCTGCTCAGGCTGAAGGCTGATTCAGCCTGAACCTTACTCCAGCGCAGGTTCTTCCTGCGCTACCGGAGCGAACTGCTCGCTCCAGATTTCACGGTATTTCTCCAGCAGCCTGCGCGGCTCGCCTTGCCTGACCATCCGGTGCATGCCTTGCGCCAGAGCCGCGCGCAGGGCCGGAGAGTTGCAGGCCGAGTTATGGGATACGGTGTAATGCAGCGGCTCGTTGATCAGCGAGCCTTCAAGCACATCCAGCTGTTCGAGAATATGCATCTGCGCGGCCAGCGCCAGGCCTTGATGCCGCTCATAGACAACGTAATCGGCACGATCACGCAGCAGCAGCTCAAAGGATTGCTCGATTGAAGGGACGGTGCTGATCTCAAGGTGGTCTGCGGCATAGGTATCAAAAGCTGCGCCGAAGCTGTTGCTGACCAGCGAACTGCCACGCTTGCCGCGCAGGTCGTCCCAGCCGCTGTAGGGAAATGCCTTGCCCCGTTTGACGAAAATGACGCTTGGTACCTCCACATAGGGCGGATAGACATAGTCCATTTCGGCCAGACGATCCGGCGTCAGAAAGGCGCCGGCGAGCATATCGACCCGACCGCTGCGCACCTCTTCCTGCGCACGCGCCCAAGGGCCGACATTCAGCACGTCAACATGGATGCCACTGCCTTCAAGGGCATGTTCGAGCAGCTCCACCGCAGCGCCGACCAGCCGGCTGGAATCATCGGGATCGACCCAGAGTAGCGGGGGATACTGGGCATTGCCGGTAGCGACGATACGCTCACAAGCCCCGCCGGCCGCCAGGCTCGGACTGCTGACACCCAGCAGTGCCAACACAAGCGTTGCCGACAGACACAGCCCGCCGTTGAATCCCCTACGCACCGCCATGGATCACCTCCGCCAATTCATCTGCCCGCAGTATAGCGACAGATCATGCGGCCGAATCAATGGCGCCGCTGTGAAAGCGGAATTCCGTGTCATTTTCAATGACGGCCTGGGATTCCACCTCGGCAAAAAAAGCCACCCGCTCATCTATCGACTCATCCGCATAGTCGCGGGCGAGCTTGAGGTAATCCTGATAATGACGGGCCTCGGACTTCAGCAGCGATCGATAGAACTCGCCCAGTTCCGCATCCAGATGCGGTGCCAGCTTGGCAAAACGCTCGCAGGAGCGCGCCTCGATAAAGGCACCGACAATCAAGGTATCCACCAGCCGCCCCGGCTCCACCGTGCGCACATGCTGACGCAGCCGTTGAGCGTAATGGCTGGCGGACAGGCCTCGATAGGCTATCCCGCGCTTGCCCATCAGCGCTATCACCTGTTCAAAGTGACGCAGCTCCTCTCGTGCCAGACGCGACATCTTCTGCAGCAGATCCGGCTTGTCGATATAACGGAACATGAGGTTCAGCGCCGTGGAGGCCGCCTTCTTTTCACAGTTGGCATGGTCGATCAGCAGCTCTTCAGGATGCTGCAGTGCCTGTTGCACCCAGGCATCGGGAGTAGCGCGCCGCAGAAAGGCGAGCAATTCGTCGGGGAGTGTCATGTCTTCACGCAGTCAGATTGGTCAACCGGTGATTATACGGATATCCCTCTGCGCCTGTCAGATCGGCGCAGAGGGATGTTGACTCACGTCAACGGCATAACAGAAAAAACCGTCTACATTGATAGGTGTACGGCAACACGATGCTTTGTTTACCAAGGGAGAAGGCCATGCAAGCCATCAAACGAATACTGGCTGTGATTGATCCGACCAGAGAAGACAACGTGGCACTGGTCCGGTCAAGGCTGATTGCTGCCTTTATTGGCGCCGAGCTGCATCTGCTGGTCTGCGAGAACCGTCAAGACTACAAGCCGGTGCTGGCAGAATTATGTGCCGGGCTGGAAGCGGCAGGCATCAAGGCCGGTTACACCCAAGCCTGGCACTCCAGCCTGACCGAGACCATTGTGCGCACACTGGTAGCCGAAGGCTGCGGCCTGGTCATCAAACAGCATCTGCCGGACAACCCTCTGAAGAAAGCCCTGCTGACGCCCGACGACTGGAAACTGTTGCGGCATTGTCCGGCCCCGGTGCTACTGGCCAAGGACAATGCCTCCTGGATGCATGGCAGTGTGTTGGCTGCGGTTGACCTGGGCAACCACGACGATCAGCACCATGTGCTGCACGACACCATCGTCAGCCATGCTGCGGACATCGCCGACATGATCAATGGCCAGATGCACCTGATCAGCGCGCACCCGGCCCCCATGCTCTCGGCCGCCAACCCGGTTTACCAACTGCGCGAGAATATCGTCAAGATCTACGTCGACAAGGCCGCACGCTACCGCGATGAATACAACATCAGCGAAGCCAACCTGCACATTGACGAGGGTCCTGCTGACACTCTGATCCCCAAGGTGGCCCATGAAATTGGTGCCAGTGTCACGGTTATCGGCACCGTCGCCCGGACCGGCATTTCCGGCGCGCTGATCGGCAATACCGCCGAAGTTGTGCTGGATCAGTTGAGCGGTGATGTTCTGGTGCTCAAGCCCGACGACATGATCGCCCATCTGGAGGAGTTGCTGGAAAAATGACAGTAAGTGGCCTGCCGGCTGACGGCAGGCCACCAACCGCCTCGACTATTGGCTGTCAAACCAGCCAAGACCCGCCTTGTAACATCGCTCACCTTAACTTTACCCGCCTCTTGCTGTAGAATCCGGACCGCCGTAAGAGCTGTGTCCAGGCGTTTGCCCGCAACCCGTATTCTGTTACCCCAGTACACCAGGTTGCCCCCACCAGATCGGGCCTGCGCTTGCACCCTGCGCTATTGTCGGCATCCCAGGTCCGTGAGGATGACCGTTCCGTCACAAACGGAACAGACTGATGAGGGTAATTATTGTGCTTGAAGCCTATCGCAAACACGTTGAAGAACGCGCCGCACAAGGCGTCGTGCCTCAGCCGCTTAATGCCGAACAAACCGCTGGTCTGGTTGATCTTCTGAAAAACCCGCCGGCCGGTGAAGAAGAATTCCTGCTTGATCTGCTCACCAACCGCATCACTGCGGGAGTGGATGAAGCCGCTTACGTCAAAGCCGCATTCCTGTCTGCAGTCGCCAAAGGTGAAGCCACCTCCCCGCTGCTGAACAAAATCCACGCCGTCGAACTGCTTGGCACCATGCAGGGTGGTTACAACATCGCCACTCTGGTTGAGCTGCTGGATAACGACGAGCTGGCCGCTACCGCCGCCGAGCAACTCAAGCACACCCTGCTGATGTTCGACGCCTTCCACGACGTTGCCGAGCGCGCAAAAAATGGCAACCCGCACGCCAAAGCCGTTCTGCAGTCCTGGGCCGATGGCGAGTGGTTCACCAACCGCCCGGCTGTTGAAGAAAAGATCAGCCTGACCGTATTCAAGGTGCCTGGCGAAACCAACACTGACGATCTGTCCCCTGCTCCGGATGCCTGGTCGCGCCCCGACATTCCGCTGCACGCCCTGGCCATGCTGAAAATGGCTCGCGAAGGCATCGAACCAGTCGAGCCTGGCGTTACCGGTCCGCTGCAGCAGATCGAAGCCATGAAGGCCAAAGGCCTGCCTGTTGCCTATGTCGGTGACGTGGTCGGTACCGGTTCTTCGCGCAAGTCCGCCACCAACTCGGTGCTGTGGTTCTTCGGTGACGACATCCCCAACGTGCCGAACAAGCGCGCCGGTGGTTTCTGCTTCGGCACCAAGATCGCCCCTATCTTCTACAACACCATGGAAGACGCTGGCGCCCTGCCGATCGAGTTCGACTGCAACGACCTGAACATGGGCGACGCCATTGACGTCTACCCGTACGAAGGCAAAGTCTGCAAGCACGGCACTGACGAAGTCATCACCACCTTCGAACTGAAGACTCAAGTTCTGCTCGACGAAGTACGCGCCGGTGGCCGTATTCCGCTGATCATCGGTCGTGGCCTGACTGAAAAAGCCCGTACCGAACTGGGTCTGGGTGGTTCCGAGCTGTTCCGCAAGCCGGTAGCACCTGCTGAAAGCACCAAAGGCTACACCCTGGCGCAGAAGATGGTTGGTAAAGCCTGCGGCGTCGAAGGCGTTCGCCCCGGCACCTACTGCGAACCCAAGATGACCACCGTTGGTTCCCAGGACACCACCGGCCCGATGACCCGCGACGAGCTGAAAGACCTGGCTTGCCTGGGCTTCTCCGCCGATCTGGTAATGCAGTCCTTCTGTCACACTGCTGCCTATCCGAAGCCGATCGACGTCAACACCCACCACACCCTGCCCGACTTCATCCACAACCGTGGTGGTGTCTCGCTGCGTCCGGGTGACGGCATCATCCACAGCTGGCTGAACCGCATGCTGCTGCCCGACACTGTCGGCACCGGTGGCGACTCGCACACCCGCTTCCCGATGGGCATCTCCTTCCCGGCCGGTTCGGGTCTGGTTGCCTTTGCCGCTGCTACCGGCGTGATGCCGCTGGATATGCCGGAATCCGTGCTGGTGCGCTTCAAGGGCGAAATGCAGCCCGGCATCACCCTGCGTGATCTCGTGCATGCGATCCCTTACTACGCGATTCAGAAAGGTCTGCTGACCGTCGAGAAAAAAGGCAAGAAGAACATCTTCTCCGGCCGTATTCTCGAGATCGAAGGCCTGAACGACCTGACCGTTGAGCAGGCTTTCGAGCTGTCCGACGCTTCCGCTGAGCGCTCCGCAGCGGGCTGTACCATCAAGCTGCCGGAAGACGTGATCGCCGAGTACCTGAACTCCAACATCACCCTGCTGCGCTGGATGATTGCTGAAGGCTACGACGACGCACGCACCCTGGAGCGCCGCGCTCAGGCCATGGAAGCCTGGCTGGCCAACCCGGAGCTGATGCAAGCT
>JASJKW010000439.1:0-3553 GCA_037621305.1 Pseudomonas sp. | reverse complement strand
AGTGATTTGGTGGCGCCACCCGGTTATCGGGTGGCGCTATATAAAGACAATAAATGCATGAGCCTGCCCAGCAGGATGATTGAGGAGAACACGCCATGAGCGCCAACGAATCGACCACCCCGACCTTCAAGCCGAAAAAATCCGTCGCCCTGAGCGGCACCGCCGCCGGTAACACCGCGCTGTGCACTGTCGGCCGCAGCGGTAACGATCTGCACTACCGTGGCTATGACATTCTGGATATCGCCACTACCTGCGAGTTCGAGGAAATCGCCCACCTGCTGGTTCATGGCAAGCTGCCGACCGAGGCCGAGCTGCGCGCCTACAAGGCCAAGCTGAAAGCCCTGCGCGGCCTGCCGGCTGCGGTGATGACAGCGTTGGAGCAACTGCCGCCGTCCGCCCATCCGATGGACGTGATGCGTACCGGTGTGTCGGTTCTCGGCTGCCTGACCCCGGAGAAGGATGATCACAATCACCCGGGCGCCCGTGACATTGCTGACAAGCTGATGGCCTCGCTGGGCTCCATGCTGCTGTACTGGTACCACTACAGCCACAACGGCAAATGCATTGAGGTGGAAACCGACGACGATTCCATCGGCGGTCACTTCCTGCACCTGCTGCACGGCGAGAAGCCCCGCGAGTCCTGGGTGCGCGCCATGCACACCTCGCTGAACCTGTATGCCGAGCATGAGTTCAACGCCTCCACCTTTACCAGCCGCGTTATCGCCGGTACCGGTTCCGACATGTTCTCCGCCATCGCCGGCGCCATTGGCGCACTGCGTGGTCCGAAACACGGCGGCGCCAACGAAGTGGCCTTTGAAATCCAGAAGCGCTATGACAGTCCGGACGAAGCTGAGGCCGATATCCGTGCCCGCGTCGAGAAGAAGGAAGTGGTCATCGGCTTCGGTCACCCGGTCTACACCGTCTCCGATCCGCGCAACGAAGTGATCAAGAAGGTTGCCGCGGAGCTGTCCGACGAGCAGGAAAACCGCAAGATGTACGACATCGCCGAGCGTCTGGAAAGCACCATGTGGGAAATCAAGAAAATGTTCCCCAACCTCGACTGGTTCAGTGCTGTGAGCTACCACATGATGGGCGTGCCCACGGCCATGTTCACTCCGTTGTTCGTGATTGCGCGTACCGCCGGCTGGTCGGCCCACGTTATCGAACAGCGCGTTGATGGCAAGATCATTCGCCCGAGCGCCAACTATGTCGGCCCGGAAGATCTGCAATTTGTGGCGTTGAAGGATCGCAAGTGATGAACACCCAATACCGTGAAAAGCTGCCAGGCACCGACCTGGACTACTACAACGCTCCGGCTGCCGTGGATGCCATCGAATCCGGCGCCTGGGCCAAGCTGCCCTATACCTCGCGGGTGCTGGCTGAGCAGCTGGTGCGCCGCTGCGAGCCGGAGGCACTGACCGACTCGCTGAAGCAACTGATCGAGCGCAAGCGTGATCTGGACTTCCCCTGGTATCCAGCCCGTGTGGTCTGCCACGACATCCTCGGTCAGACCGCGCTGGTGGATCTTGCGGGTCTGCGCGACGCCATTGCCGAGCAGGGCGGTGATCCCGCACTGGTCAACCCGGTGGTGCCGACGCAATTGATTGTCGACCATTCGCTGGCTGTCGAGCATGCCGGTTTCGATCCGGAAGCCTTCGACAAGAACCGCGCCATCGAAGATCGCCGCAACGAGGATCGCTTCCACTTCATCGAGTGGACCAAGACCGCGTTCAAGAACGTCGATGTGATCCCCGCCGGTAACGGCATCATGCACCAGATCAACCTGGAGAAGATGAGTCCGGTGGTGCAGGCCCGTGATGGCGTCGCCTTCCCGGATACCTGCGTTGGTACCGACTCGCACACGCCGCACGTCGATGCGCTGGGTGTGATTGCGATTGGTGTCGGTGGTCTGGAAGCGGAAACCGTGATGCTTGGTCGGCCGTCGATGATGCGCCTGCCCGACATCGTCGGCGTCAAACTCACCGGCAAGCGTCAGCCCGGCATTACCGCCACTGATATCGTGCTGGCGTTGACCGAGTTCCTGCGTGCCGAGCGGGTCGTGGGTGCCTATGTCGAATTCTTCGGCGAAGGTGCTGACAGCCTGACCATCGGCGACCGCGCCACCATCTCCAACATGTGCCCGGAATACGGCGCCACGGCATCGATGTTCTACATCGACGGTCAAACCATCGATTATCTGAAACTGACCGGTCGCGAGCCGGAGCAGGTTGCGCTGGTCGAGAATTACGCAAAAAAACTGGGTCTGTGGAGCGATGCGCTGACCACGGCTGAGTATGAGCGGGTGCTGGAGTTTGATCTGTCCAGTGTGGTGCGCAACATGGCCGGTCCGTCCAACCCCCATCGCCGTCTGCCGACCTCTGCACTGGCTGAACGTGGTATTGCTGACGAAGCCAAACTGGAATCGGGCAAGGCGGAAGAGCAGGGCGGGTTGATGCCCGATGGCGCAGTGATCATTGCGGCGATCACCAGCTGTACCAACACCTCCAACCCGCGCAACGTGGTGGCTGCCGGTCTGGTAGCGAAAAAAGCCAACGAGCTGGGCCTGGTACGCAAGCCTTGGGTGAAAACCTCCTTTGCACCGGGCTCCAAAGTTGCGCGCCTGTATCTGGAAGAGTCCGGCCTGCTGCCGGAACTGGAGCAGCTCGGCTTTGGCATCGTCGGCTATGCCTGCACCACCTGTAACGGCATGTCCGGTGCGCTGGATCCGAAGATCCAGCAGGAAATCATCGATCGCGACCTGTATGCCACGGCAGTACTGTCCGGCAACCGCAACTTCGATGGTCGCATTCATCCCTATGCCAAGCAGGCCTTCCTCGCATCGCCGCCGCTGGTCGTGGCCTATGCCATTGCCGGTACCATGCGCTTTGATATCGAGCAGGATGTGCTGGGCAAGGATCAGAACGGCAACCCGGTTACCCTCAAGGATCTGTGGCCGAGTGACGAGGAAATCGACGCCATTGTCGCGTCCAGCGTCAAGCCGGAGCAGTTCAAGCAGGTGTACATTCCGATGTTCGATCTGGGCGCGATTCAGGAAGCGGAAAGCCCGCTGTATGACTGGCGTGAGATGTCCACCTACATTCGTCGTCCGCCGTACTGGGAAGGCGCGCTGGCCGGTGAGCGGACGATGAAGGGCATGCGCCCGCTGGCGATCCTGCCGGACAACATCACCACTGACCACCTGTCGCCGTCCAACGCCATCATGATGGACAGTGCCGCCGGTGAATACCTGCACAAGATGGGCCTGCCGGAGGAGGACTTCAACTCCTACGCGACCCACCGTGGTGATCACCTGACGGCACAGCGTGCTACCTTCGCCAACCCGAAACTGTTCAACGAGATGGTGCTGAACGGCGACGGCAGTGTGAAGCAGGGCTCGCTGGCCCGGGTCGAGCCGGAAGGCGAGGTCATGCGCATGTGGGAAGCGATTGAAACCTACATGAACCGCAAACAGCCGCTGATCATCGTCGCTGGCGCGGACTACGGCCAGGGCTCCAGCCGTGACTGGGCCGCCAAGGGCGTGCGTCTGGCGGGT
>JASJKW010000438.1:0-4729 GCA_037621305.1 Pseudomonas sp. | reverse complement strand
CAAGGCGCTGGCTGAAGAAGTCAGCGACACCCTGTATCTGGTGATGCGCGTATACTTCGAAAAGCCGCGCACCACCGTGGGCTGGAAAGGTCTGATCAACGACCCCTATCTGGACGACAGCTTCAAGATTGAAGACGGACTGCATATCGGTCGCCAGCTGCTGTGTGATCTGACCGACATGGGCCTGCCCACCGCCACCGAGGCGCTGGACCCGATTTCGCCGCAGTATCTGCAGGACCTGATTTCCTGGTCAGCGATTGGCGCGCGCACCACCGAATCTCAGACTCACCGTGAACTGGCTTCCGGCCTGTCCTCGGCTGTCGGCTTCAAGAACGGTACCGACGGCAATCTTGGCGTTGCCATCAATGCACTGCAATCCACCGCCAGCCCGCACCGCTTCATGGGTATCAACCATGAAGGCCAGGTATCCATCGTCACCACCCGCGGCAACCGTTACGGTCACGTGGTATTGCGTGGCGGCAATGGCAAGCCCAACTATGATTCGGTCAGCGTGTCGCTGTGTGAAAAGGAATTGGAAAAGTCCGGAATCACACCGAACATCATGATCGACTGCAGCCACGCCAACTCCAACAAGGATCCGGCCCTGCAGCCACTGGTAATGGACAACGTTGCCAATCAGATCGCTGAAGGCAACACCTCCATTGTCGGCCTGATGGTCGAAAGCCACATCGGCTGGGGTAGCCAGGCCATCAACAAGGATCTGTCGCAACTGGAATACGGCGTGTCCATCACCGACGCCTGTATTGACTGGGATACCACCGTTCAGGCGGTACGCAGCATGCATGCGAAGATCAAAGATACACTGCCCACGCGCAAGCGCGGCCAGTAAGCTCACAGGCAGCATTAAAAAACCCGCTTCGGCGGGTTTTTTAATATCAGTTCGAGGGTTGCTGTCGCTGCATGTATTGCTCAACGTAAGAGCATGAGGGAATGACCGTATACCCATGCTCATCGGCATATTTCAGCGCCTCGACGGTCAGCTTCTCCGCCAGTCCCTGACCACGCAAGGCGTCAGGCACGTAGGTACGGTAGATATCCATGGTCTGCTTGCCCAGATCCATATAGGCAAGATAGGCACGCCCGCCTTCAGCGGAAATATAGAACTGCTTGCCTTCGGTGTCGTGCTGGACCGGCGTATCAGCGGTCATGACGGTCTCCTCCTTACGCATCAAAAAATGAATGAATACAGTGGACCTGCGGCATCACGCCGGCGGCGTAACCCCCACCCCCAACGCCATCAACAGCGCGATGGACAACAGGCAGGCTATCACCGGGACGGCCACGGTAACAACAAACATGTCCTTGTAGGCTTCCTTATGTGACAGCCCCATGATCATGAAGGTGGCGATCACCGCACCGCAATGCGGCAGCGAATCCAGACCACCCGCCGCGATCGCCGCGATACGGTGGAGGATTTCCGGCTGAATGCCCATCTCCAGATAACTGGGCGCAAGCGTCTGCATGAATATCTGCAAGCCGCCGGATGAGGAGCCGACAATCGCTGACAGGGTGCTGACCGAGGTGAACACCGACAGCAGCGGCGGCATGTCGACGCCGAGTATCCACTGCGCAAACTCGCCGAAACCAGCTGTCTGAGTTACTACTCCGCCAAAGCCGATCACTGCGGCGGTATTCAGCAGCGGCATGATCGAATCTTCCGCCCCCTGGCCGAATACCTGCCCGAGCTTTCTGCGGGCGCTGACAAACAACGCCCCACAGGACAGCGCGCCAATCACCAGCGCAATGCTGGGCCAGATAATGGGTTGAGCTGCACTGAAGCGCAGAATGGCTGCAAATACGCCTTCTGCTTCCGACCAGTCCGCCACGCCCAGAATCAATCGTGGCAGCATGATCACGCCCAGCACCAACAACAAAGGCACCAGCGCCAGCCCCCAGGGCGGCGCATCGTTGGGGTCGCCGATCAGCTGCTCCATGCGCAGGTCCTGGGCGTTTTCCACAAAACCCTCACCATTGGCTCGCGCCAGTCGCCATTCGCGCTCGACGTACCACATACCCAACCCGGCCATGATCACCGCCGCAAACAGCCCAATCCAGCCGCCGGCGAACAGATCAGTACCCAGAGAGCTGGCAGAAATCACGTTATGAATGGACGGTGTACCCGGCAAAGCAGTCATGGTGAATGTGCCGGCACCCACTGACGTCGCCGCACACCAGATCCGTTTGGGCAGGTTGGCCTCACGCATTAACGTGATACCCAGTGGATACATGGTGAAGACCACCACGAACACCACAACGCCGCCATAGGTCAGCAAGGCGCAGACCACCATGCCAACCAGCAAGGTGTGCTTTACACCCAAGCCGCGGGTAATGGCCACAGCAATGCTCTTGGCAGCCTGGCTGGTGGCCATGGCCTTACCGAAAATGGCACCACAGAGAAACAGCAGAAAGAATTTGCCGGCGAAGGTAAAGGCCCCCAGCGGGCCGAAGGGGTAATGCTCCAGCAGCGCAGCTGGCAGCAGAATGCCATTGGGAATAGCGACGACCAAAGCACAGATAATCGAAGCCAGAAAGATGTTCACGCCTCGCAGTGCAAATCCGATCAGCAGAATAAGCCCCGCAAACAACCCGATGTATCCCAGCATATGCTGCAGTTCCTTTTATATTTATCGGGGAATACGGTAACTCAGATGCCCTGGGGAACAAACCGAGACCTTGTTCAGTCAATGTGCTGAATGTCGACAAAGACCTGCTGGTTATGACGCTAGTCAATCACCACCCGTCGGAAGAACTGCTAATATGAACTGGTCGGCAAAACGACACTATTGTTAAACGAAGGGGTATCACGATGAACATTGCACTGAAACTTTCGGCGTTGTCTCTGGCCGGTCTGCTGATCGCTGGCTGCAGCAGCAACCAGTATCAGGAAGAGACCAGCGCTCGTCTGTCCGCCAATGAGAATGCTGCAGCCCGTGCGCAGTCCACCGCTGACGAAGCGAACCGCAAAGCCGACGAAGCTCTGGCCGCAGCACAACGCGCCCAGCAGACGGCTGACGAAGCCAACGAACGCGCCCTGCGCATGCTGGAAAAAGCCAGCCGCAAGTAAGCAGATCGCGTCACTGCGAAGGTATTCGCTGCTGATTGCGATACCTTCGCAGTGCCCTTCAGAGTGAGCCGTAGGGTTCGCCGATCACCGCTGGAACCCCATCTTCGGCATACACCATGTCGCGTATCTTCTGCCAATCCAGACGGTACCCCGCTACCAGCTCGCTGCGCGCCTGAAACAGCTCCTGAATCGCTGCCTGCTTGTCCAGCGACGACGGGAAACCGTGCTCATCCAGCGGCGTATGCACTTCCAGATACAGCTTGTTTGCATGCACGCCCAGTTTGTAGGGCTGATTGACGATGGTCACTGCGGTGCCTACCGCCACCTGGGGAAAGAGTTCGGTCACATCCTGATTATTCATGCGAAAACAACCATGGCTGACACGCATGCCGATACCGAACAACTTGTTGGTGCCATGGATCACATAGCCGCTCATCGCCAGATTCATCTTGAACGGTCCCATGGGGTTATCCGGGCCCGGCGGCACCACCGTTGGCAATGGGTCACCCGCAGCGGCATGTTCCTCGCGGATGGATTGCGGCGGATACCAGGACGGGTTGGCCTCCTTGCGTGCAACCCGGGTCTCGCCTATCGGTGATGACCAGCCCTGACGACCTATGCCGACGGGCCAGGTACTGACAGTGCCGCCAGCCGCCGGGTAATGATAAAGACGGTACTCCGGCAGATTGATGACGATACCACTGCGCGGGGTGTCGGGCAGAATGTGCTGCCCGGGCATCCGAATCGACGTCCCCTCCCCCGGCAACCAGGGATCCACACCGGGATTCGCCGCCTGCATCTCGAGAAAGCCGAAGCCATGTGTTTCGCCCAGATCGGCAAAGGTATCCTCGAACACCGCATCCAGGGTGTACACGGCCCCTACCACCTGCTGTTCCGGCGAATCCAGCACATGATCCGCGGCGATCACCGCCGCACCCAAACTGGCAGACAACATACCGACCACTATCTTGCCTGGCAGGTATTTCATGATTCAGCTCCCGGCTGGTGCATAAAGATCGAATTGTTGCGCCATGACTGGCAAGACTGCCCCTCGCGGCGTTGCCGCACGCCGACCGTTGCCGCGCAGTGATTGCGCTGTATCCCGACAGTGCGGGCACAGATTTTTCAGCAATTGCCGGGTCAGCTCCTGGTAGACCGGTCTGGAAGGCAAAAGATCACCGCACAGGGACCGCTCCAAAGGTGCATCCAGCCGCAAATTGATATCAACCAGATGGTGATGCCACGGGTCTCCCACAAACAGGTCCTGTTGCTCATCCTGCTCGACTACACACCATCGCCTGGCAATCCACGACATCGTCACCCAAACCGCTCCTCACACCGAATAAATGCCATCACTGCCTAAGCCACTGCTTGATGGACGGCCAGGCATTATCCAGCAAAATCGCCTGGGCTGCAGCTGTTGGATGCACGCCATCGCTCTGCATCAGGCCTTCCACTCCGCCCACGCCTTCCAGGAGGAAGGGTACCAGCGCCACGTCATGCTCATCGGCAACCTCAGTGAACACCTTTTCAAAGGCATCCGAGTAGCGCGGCCCGTAATTTGGCGGGATGCGCATACCCAGCAGAATGACATCGGCACCGGCATTTTCGGCCAGCGTGACCATGGCAGAAAGATTCTGTTGC
>JASJKW010000437.1:0-9657 GCA_037621305.1 Pseudomonas sp. | reverse complement strand
CTGCCGGAAGACTTCATCTGGGATGCGACGCTGGATGCCGAAGCGCAGTTCCGCCAGGCTGTGAATGCAAAACCCCGCGCCAATGTGGTGGTCAGCAGCCGTAACGGCGAACTCAGAGTCAGCAACCCGGACCAGGAGTTGACGTTCCCCTACGAGACCCTGGAGTTCACCACCCAGCTTGACCCGACACAGGCTCGTAGCCGCCTGCAACTGGTCAGCGAAGGGCTCGGCAACCTCGATGTGCAGGCTGATATTGCCGATCCTGGTGGCGCTCAACGTCTCGATGGCCGCTTCGATCTCTCTGACGTGCAACTGGACATCCTGCGACCCTTCTTGCCCCAGGTGGACACTCTCAGCGGCGATCTGATCGGCAACGGCATGATCGCAGGCACATT
This sequence comes from Pseudomonas sp., assembly GCA_037621305.1. Taxonomy (GTDB): domain Bacteria; phylum Pseudomonadota; class Gammaproteobacteria; order Pseudomonadales; family Pseudomonadaceae; genus Halopseudomonas. The sequence goes on along the minus strand of JASJKW010000437.1, from coordinate 9,262 downwards.
GACCGACCCGCAGATCAACGGTGATATCCGCCTGATCGATGGCCAGATCAGTGGTCCGGAACTGCCGGTCAGTTTTGAACAACTGCAGGTACGTGTCGGCATAGCGGGGCAACAGGCGGACATCGATGGTCAATGGCAAAGTGGCGAAGGGCAGGGCAGGCTTGCCGGTACCGCTGCCTGGGCTCCTTCCTTGGCCGTGGATATCAAGCTCACCGGCAACAACCTGCCTATTCGGGTAGACCCCTACGCCGATCTGCTGGCCAGCCCCGACCTGCATATCGGTCTGGCCGACAACAATCTCAATCTCACCGGTACCATCGCCATTCCCAAGGGTGAGATTACCGTGCGTGAGCTTCCGCCCGCAGCCGTCAGAGTCTCGGCGGATGCTGAAATCATCGGCGCCACCGAGGCAATGGAAGAATCCCTGCCGATGGGCATCACCGCTGATATCCAGCTGGCGATCGGCGACCAACTGCATTTCAGCGGCTTCGGTCTTACCGGACGGCTCAGCGGCCTTCTGCATGTGCGTGAGAACATGACGGCCGCTGGCAACCTGAATATCCTTGATGGCCGCTTCCGAGGTTACGGACAACGTCTGGAGCTGCGCCGTGCACAGATTCTGTTCGCCGGCCCGGTCAGCAAACCCTATCTGGATATCGAAGCCATCCGCCGGATTGATGATGTCATCGCCGGGTTGCGTCTGACCGGCCCGGCCGACGCACCTTTATCTGAAGTCTTCGCAGAGCCGACTATGGCTCAGGAACAAGCGCTGTCCTATCTGATCCTCGGCCGACCTCTGGGCACCGACACCGGCGATAGCAATATTCTGGGTCAGGCGGCACTGGCGCTGGGCATGGCCGGCAGTACGCCGGTGGCAAAGAATATTGCTGGCTCACTGGGTATTGAAGACTTCCAACTCGATACGGAAGGCAGCGGCCTGACCACCAGCGTAGTCGCAACAGGTTATATCACCGAGAAACTGAGTTTGCGCTATGGTGTAGGGGTATTTGAGCAGGCAAACCAATTGGCGCTACGTTACGATCTGACCAAACGGCTGTATCTGGAAGCCGTGGGCGGCCTGGCCAGCTCACTGGATTTTTTCTACCGCATCGATTTCTGATGCATCACTTGCAAGACTCAAAGGAGTTTCACATGTCGAAAGTTACATTGCGCGGCAACCCGATCACCATTGGCGGCGAGCTTCCCGCCGCGGGCAACAGTGCGCCGGCATTCAGTCTGGTAGCCAAGGACTTGTCCGATGCCAGCCTGTCCTCGTTCGCCGGCAAGCGCAAGATTCTGAATATCTTCCCCAGCGTCGACACGCCGACCTGCGCGACCTCGGTGCGCACTTTCAACACCAAGGCCAGCAACCTGCCCAACACCGTGGTGCTGTGCATCTCCGCCGACCTGCCGTTTGCTCAGAACCGTTTCTGCGCTGCAGAAGGACTGGAGAACGTCGTGAACCTGTCGACCATGCGTGGCGCCGAGTTCATCCGCAACTACGGCGTTGCCATCGAGGACGGCCCCATGGCCGGTCTGGCAGCCCGTGCGGTCGTCGTTCTGGATGAAAATGACAAGGTGCTGCACAGCGAGCTGGTATCGGAAATCGCTGACGAGCCTGACTACGACAAAGCGCTGGCTGCCCTGTCCTGAGTATCTGACGCCGCTTGGCGGTTACCGGGTGCTGCCTGAGTGCAGCACCCCGGTTCCTAGCGCCCCTTGATCGGAATCGCCTTGATAGAACTGGCGCGCTGGTCATCCAGCGAATCGTAATAGCTGTCCTGGGTGGTGGACAGGCTTTCATGGCGCAGATCTGCCTGCAGATCTTTCATGTCTCTGAATGGCGCATCCAGTGTCGCCGAGGTATGCCGCAACCAATGCAGGCTGGCAGCCCGCAAAGCGTCACAATCTTCCTGCAATCCTTCCTCGATCATGCGCGCGCAAGCGGCATCAAACACCATCTGGATCAATTCCCGTATCCGGCGGCCAGACAAGCCCGTACGGCCATCCAGCGACGACAGCAGCGGCGTTTGTTCACCAGGGTAGGGCAGGTCAGTCAACCCCAGGCTGGTGCGATAACGGACCAGATAGGGCAGATAGCTGTCGCGGACACTCACCTTGGCCGCCTTGTTACCTTTACCCACCACATGAAACCACCAGTTATCGCCGGCTTTCTTGAAACTGCCCATGGTCGGTTGCCAGTTATCCCGCCCAGTCAGATCCGACACCCGCAAGTACATCGAAAACAGCGTGGTAAGAATGAACAGGGTACGCTCATGGAATTCAGGCTCCTGATCAGCCATGTGTTCGGCGGTTTCGATCACGAACTCCCATTGCAGCTGCGTCAACGAACGGCTGGTCACCTGGGAAACCACACTCTGCTTGTAGCGGGATTTCTGCTTGACCGCGCGGAACGGGTTGGCGTCGGTGTAATCTTCGTCGATACAGAACTGGTAGAAACTGCCGCAGACAGTGAACACCTGGGCAATGGTGGTCTGCGACATCTGATAAGCCTGAATCTCCGGCATGGCGGAATCGGTTTCATCAGCCAGCTTGCGGGTGGCCTTGCTCACCGTGTAATTGAATGGGCGCCAGTCAGGATTGATCACGAAGGTATCAGACTCGGCTTTCTTGCGACCACCGATACGCACAAAGCGTGATTTGGTCACCGGACCGACCCAGTTTTCGGGTGGGTTGAGGCAGAACTCCAGAAAAGCTTCGGCATCCTGACGGCGCAGATGCAGGATGGGCTTCTTGCACACCAGCAATGACCACAGCAGCAAACGCTCAACATGAGTGCGGTAGCTGTTGAATGTAGCCTGATTGGCCGCATAGGATTTCAGGAACAGTTTGACCACCGAATAACCATCCATGGCTTCGCCTGGATCGGAGAAGCTCTCGAAGGCGGCCAGAACGGCGGGCAATTCGCCGTCCAGATTATGTCGGGTGAGAAACTGGAAATTCTTGTAGGTATCAAACAAGGGAACCGGTTGGGACATGACGAAATGATCCAGAGCCACAGAGATGATTAAGCAAGCGCGCAGATTAGCATATATGCCATATCCGATAATGGCTAATATCGGAAACACGATAATGCTGAAGTGGCTGCTTACCCTTTAGTTCGCATAATCTATATTATGTTAAATTACCTATTCCATCGGCGCGCTCTGGCTGATCTTTGTATCGCACCTGACCAGGTCTGATGGTTTTGACGGTGCGCGGCGGTACTACTCCAAAGCGCCACCCAGCATCCCCACAGGGCTTTTATTTGATGAAGATCCCTATAAAGACTATTCTGTATTTGAGAAAGCAATGGAGATCACTACGATGCTGGCGAGCAACGATGTTGTTGAACACAAAAACCCGAAGGAAGTCACCACCACAGCCATGAAGGTGTTTTTTAACATCACTCGCTCCTGGGGGCTGAAAGCCCAAGAGGAAAAGGTGCTTTTAGGCGAACCGGCAAACTCTACTTTCTACAAGTGGCGCAATGGTGAAGGCCCGGCCCTGTCCAGGGACACTCTGGAGCGCGTTTCCTACGTTATGGGGATCTACAAGGCCCTTCGGCTACTATTCCCGACCGAGGAACAGGCCAATGCCTGGCCGAGAAAACCAAGCCGGGACTTTGGAAACGAGTCGGCTCTGAATGTCATGCTCAAAGGCAGCGTTACCAACCTGTCCGATGTTCGTCGCTACCTTGATGGAATGAGGGGTTGATGTCCACGACGGTTAAGCTTTGCTTGCCTGACTGGCCGCACCTTCACCGGTTGGTCCCCAGCCACTTCCCGCCTGTCAATCTATTCGAGTCGGTGGCCGACCCTGATGAGTTGGATATCGTTTATGCCATTGAGTCGCTGACCAATGATCGGATCAAGGATGAGGTTGGCGATCTCCGGCGGGTACCGGAGCAAGACCGGATTTCCGGACCAGGCTCCACCCCTGTTATGGCTGCGTTCACGCATATCGGCGTACCCAGTCGATTCACCGATGGCAGCTACGGCGTGTATTACGGTGCTCGGGATCTCAAAACCGCGATTGCAGAAACGATTTACCATCGAGAGCGTTTTTTATCCGCAACTCAAGAGCCGGATACCGAACTGACGATGCGTCAATACATCAATCGGGTCGCCCTGCCCCTGCATGATATGCGGAAAAATACGGCAGTTCACACGCCCAACTCTTATGCTGCTGCACAGGCGCTTGGCAAAGCATTACGAGAAGCAAATAGTCATGGCCTGCTGTACCGGAGTGTGCGTAATGCGGGTGGCGAATGTGTTGCTGCCTTTCGCCCAAAGACGGTAACCGTGCCAGTCCAGGGTGGGCACTTCCGCTATGTGTGGAGTGGATTTCAGCAACGTATTATCAGCGTTCTGAGCGTAGATGAATTCTTGCTGTAACGGCATGCCTAAGCCCGCCTTGCTGTTTGTTGCTAGTATGGACAACCCTTTCAGCAGTTCGAGGAGCAAATCATGAGCAACAAGACGATCTACGTACAACCCGGTGGTGGTTTCGACAAGGTCATTGTCGGTACCAGCAAGCATGCTGCCCCGGCTGCCGGGGAAATCAGCGTTCGTCTTCGTGCCAACTCGTTGAATTACCACGACTATGTGGTGGTCAGCGGCATCTGGGGGCCAACTGAGCAGCGCATCCCCATGGCCGATGGCGCCGGTGAAGTAACTGCGGTTGGTTCTGGTGTGACGGAATTCAAGGTTGGCGATGCTGTGGTCAGTACCTTCTTCCCCGATTGGCTTGACGGCCGCGCCCATGTGGAAGGCTTTGCCCGGGTGCCCGGTGATGGTATTGACGGTTATGCCCGCGAGGCGGTAACTGCCCCGGCGACTGCCTTTACGCTCGCACCGACTGGCTGGACGCATGCAGAGTCTTCCACTCTGACCACCGCTGGCCTGACCGCCTGGCGCTCGCTGGTCGATGACGCACGGGTCAAAGCCGGTGATACGGTCCTGGTACAAGGTACCGGTGGTGTGTCCATTTTTGCGGTGCAGTTTGCCAAGATGCTGGGTGCGACTGTGATTGCCACCTCTTCCAGTGACGCCAAACTGGAACGTCTGCGTGAGTTGGGTGCTGATCATCTGATCAACTACCGCAAGGACGCCAATTGGGGAGAAACCGCCCGCCAACTGGCTGGTGCTGGCGGCGTTGACTGCATTCTTGATGTGGGCGGCCCGGCTACGCTGGAACAGTCCATGGCCGCAGCCCGGGTGGGTGGCCATATTGCGGTTATCGGTATTCTCAGCGGTGTGGCCGGTGATCTGCCGATAGTCCCAGCCTTGGCCAAGCAACTGCGTTTGCAGGGTGTTCTGGTTGGTAGCCGCCAACAACAGATGGATATGGTGCGGGCCATTGACACCAATGGCATGCGGCCGGTGGTGGATCGTCATTTTGATGTGGATGCGATGGTAGAGGCTTTCCGTTACCAGGAATCCAACCAGCACTTCGGCAAGATTGTGCTGGATATCTAAGGTATCTTCGCGAAATAGTGCCGTACTTCCGGACGTGCGGCACTACTCCCCTGCCCTCGAGCAAAGGAACTGAATATGTCTACCCAAGCACCGCTATACGGCACCCAGGACGCCTCCTACCAGGCAGCTGGCGGCATTGAAGGGCTGCACCGGCTGGTAGATGACTTCTACCGAATCATGGATACCTGGGAGCCAGCGCAAACTATTCGCCGCATGCATGCCGATGACCTGAGCATGCCCAGAGACAAGCTGGCCTGCTTTCTCAGCGGCTGGCTTGGCGGCCCCAAGCTGTTTCAGGAACGCTACGGCCAGATCAGCATTCCGATGTTTCATACCAGCTGGCCGATCGGCGAAGCCGAACGGGATGCCTGGCTGGGCTGTATGGCTCAGGCCATCGATCTGCAGCCTTATGCCCCCGAATTCAAGGAGTACCTGTTACGCCAGTTGCGTGTGCCGGCGGAGCGAATAGTGTCTGTGCAGCGCAAAACACCCGTGTGACCGAGCCCGTTATGCAGGCTGGCTGAACAGATGCAAGCGCCGCGGTTGGACCAGCCAGTCCTGTAGCGTCTGTTGCCACCGCTCAGGGACAAGCTGCTCCAGAACAACGGATTGTTCTCTGATCGAAGCACCTGGCAGCCCCAGAGCATGCGACCAATGCCATTCCCGCTCCCCAGCGGGTGATGTGGACTGCGTTCGTAAATGATCGGCCAGTCTCTGCGCCTGGTGCTGAATCTGGGCAAAAGGCAAAGCTGCCAGACGGGCTTGTTCACTGTCCAGCCAGGCGGTGATTGCCGCTTCGATTTGCCCATGGTCATGACTGGGCGATTGCACCAACAGCATCAGTCCTGGAATACCGGCCACTTCGTGGTAACGGGCTACCACCCAGTAGCCCAGCTGTTGGCGAGTGCGCAGTTGGTCAAAGAAGGACGCGCTGATCAGCTGTTGTAGCAGTTGCCAGCTGGCACGCTCGGCGATAGTCGCGCCGCTGGCCTGACAATAGAGTATCTGCGCCCGGTCGGCGTGCTGACAATCTACCTGAAGGGTCTCGGTGCCCTCCTCCAAACGCTTGCCTGGTGGCGGCTGCCAATGAAATGTTTGGCTCAGTTGCGGGCAAAGCACTTGTAGCCTGGCCGCTAATGGCCCCAGTGGCTGCAACGCCCAACTGTGCGGATACAGCCAGGCCATCTGCGCTGCAGTGGGATCGGCTTCAGTAGCCGGCGCTGATGGGTAGCGGCTTGGGTTCATGTGGACATCCAGCTGGTCCAGCAAACGATAGGCCGGCAAAGCGTGACGGCGCTCGTCCAGGGTTTTGGCATGACGGTGCTCGACCAGACGCTGCAATGCGATATCAGGCTGCGGCGTCAAGGCGGCCAGTGCCGCGCTGGTAGCGATCCAGAGCGGCTGTTGCGGGCCCTGCAGCTCCAGGGAGATCAGCTCTGCTGCTTCCTGCCAGGCCAGACTGATGCCACAGGCGCTGGCCCAGTTGTGCAGCGGCTCTAGCTGTAAAGACCACCGCGCGATCAGGCGTTCGCGCTGCTCGCGATCCTGAGTTCCGGTGGGCCAGCACCAGGCGATACGAGTGCTGTCGCTGCCCTGCCCTGCAGTGGCTTTCGGGCTTGGGACGGGGATTGTACGTAACCCGGGCACGCTGCTTGCCATGCGGCTGTACTCTGTCGCCGGAGCCTTGATGGCCCAAATGGGCCAGTCCGCTGCGTCCAGACTATCGGTGCTGCTTGCGGTGGGTTGCCAGGGTAACCGGCTCCAGGCGAAGCGGGTATCTGTCCAGGCGGCTTGTTGCGGCAAGGTGGTGTCGTCACTCTGGCTTTGGGCGAGTAGCAGCTGCGCAGGCTGAACTTGCTCCAATAGCCTGTGCCAGGCCGAGTCGGATAGATCAGCCCACTGACCAGTGCTTTCCAGAATCTGTTCTGCCGGCTGGTACAACGTCCGCTCTGCCAGCGCAGTCAACCAGCGCAATGCTGGCTCCCCTTGCGGGCCATCAGCAAAGGCCTGGTCAGCCAATTGTTGTCGCGCAGTCTGGGGCCAGCCTTGTATCGGTGTTGCCCGCAACGCCTCCAGCCAGCCGAAAAAGCCGTTGAGCAGTGCAGGATAATCATTGCTCTCAACCAGGGGCTCAATTTCGATTCGTAGCAGGGTTTGCTGGCCGGCATAGCGCTGGGTACTCACCCGCAACTGCGCAGCCAGCCCCCGCGCGCGCAACCAGCCCAATCCTCCGGCAGGCGAGTGGCTGGCCAGCCACTCGCACAGCCAGCGCAGGGCGTTGGCATCCTCCGTCGAGTGCACGTGATCCAGAGCAAACAGCAGCAGCCACTGTTCATGCTGGCCACGGCTCTGCCAGCGCAACAGGCCGGGCAACCGCTCCGGCGAGAACAACGGTCCGCTGCTTGCCCTTGGCGTTGGAGCCTTTGCCGGCAGTCGCTCAGCCAACGTGTCGGCCTGCAGCATGAGTTGCTCCATAGGCAACGGCGCATGGATGAGTACACAACCATTCGGCGCGCGGTAATGTGCCGAATGAAACTGCCGCAATGCCTGCGCCAGGGCCGGAGGCTCTGGATGCAGGCTGATCTGATTACCCGCACTGAAACGGCTCAGGGGATGATCGGGATGGAATACCTGACCCAGGGCGGCCTGCTCGTGCAGGGCATCATCCGCCAACCGGGTATGGAACTCGGCGTCGATCACCTGTCGTTCCGCCGCTACCGCCTCGGCCGTGAACAGTGGCGCGGCCAGCATATCGGTCAATTGCGTCAGGCAGGCCTCAAGCCCGGCAGGATTGACGCTGAAATGATAGCGGGTGCGTTCCGCGGCGGTGCTGGCATTGAAGCGTCCCGACCACTCGCTCACCAACTGCGGGAATGAACCAGCCTGCGGGTAAGCAGCCGAACCCATGAACAGCATGTGTTCCAGTAGGTGCGCCAACCCGGGCAGATGCGGTGGCTCATCATGGCTGCCGACACCGAACTGAACAACGCAGCTGGCGGTATCGGCGGCCGAATCGCTGATCAGCAGGCAGAGCAACCCGGAGGGGGCTCTGTATAGCTGGTAGTGTCGGCCGTCGTCGGGCGTGCGTGGAAAGTCCAGTGGACGCATGGGAGATCTTGCTCTACTTATGTTAATAATTAATATGTATTACAGATAGATACGATAGAAACTTAATTCTTTTTCTAACACTGCCTGTAGATTTTCGGGCTGGCGAAAACCATGGCGCTCCTGATCAAATGACACGTATTCCACCGGTACGCCCTGCTCTTGCAATGCCTCAACCATCTGCTCGGTTTGCGCCGGCAACACCACCGCATCCTGCATACCCTGGAAGAAAATCACCGGCGTGGTGATCGCCTTGGCCTGCGCCAGCGGCGAGCGTTGCTGATAGCGTTCGGGTTGGCTGAGTGGGTCGCCAATCAACCAGTCGATATAGTCGCCTTCAAACTTGTGGGTGACCGCTCGCAGCTGCAGCGGGTCGCTCACGCCATACAGACTGGCACCAGCGCGGAATCGACCACTGGCTCGCACCAGACTGTTCAAGGTGGTAAAACCGCCAGCGCTCTGGCCGCGGATAAATACCCGGTCGGGATCAATGAGTTCGTGCTTAGCCAGATGATCAATGGCAGCCAGCACATCTTCCACATCGGTCACCCCCCAGTTGCCCTGCAGTCGCTGCCGATAGGCACGGCCAAAGCCGACGCTACCGCGATAGTTCAGGTCGGCAACGGCAAACCCTCGCTGGGTCCAGAACTGAATGCGGTTATCCAGTACCGGGAAAC
>JASJKW010000436.1:0-3305 GCA_037621305.1 Pseudomonas sp. | reverse complement strand
GCAGGATTAGAGTTTTTACTCAATACAAGGGAATTTACCTGTCTGTCACACTCAATAACGCCAGCCCAGCCGACGGAATACAAACCCCATCAACCAAACCGGCCCGATCAACAGGAACTGCACATCCTGAAAGAATGAGGGTTTTTTACCTTCAATATGATGACCGATGAACTGTCCGATCCAGGCGACGACGAAGATTGCCACGCAGGGCCAGAACACCTGCGGCATGATGCTCAGAATCCACAACATGATCAGGCTCTGCAGCAACATGACCGATGCCAGCCGCCAGGACAGCATCAGATAGAACCCCAGCGCCAGCCCAACCAGCACGACGGCAATCACCGGATGAATGGCCCAGAACAGGCCCAGCACGCTGAACGTGATCAGGGGTACGCAGATCCAGTGCATCAATTTATTTACCGGATTGCGGTGGCTTTCACCGTACTCATCAAACCATTGATCAACGGGTTTCATATCGGTGTTCTCCTTTGCTCTTGTTGTTATGTCCATTTACCGGCCGCGAACCGGCATACTGCTCTTGCATAACGGGCAGCGGCAACGCCGATGCCATACCGATACCCGCTCGCTGATGGTAAGCTTAGCGCATGAATACGCCTACTCCTTTTCGCCCCGTTGTACTCTGTCTGTCCGGCCATGACCCCAGTGGTGGAGCCGGTTTGCAGGCAGATATAGAAGCACTGATCGCACAGGGCTGCCATGCTGCACCGGCCGTCACTGCGCTGACTGTGCAGAATACCGTTGATGTCCTCGATTTCCGCGTGCTCGACCGCGAGTGGGTATTGGCCCAGGCCAATGCCGTGCTCAATGACATGCCGGTATCGGCGGTCAAGCTCGGCATGCTGGGCAATCTCGACATGGTCGATACCGTCGTGGAGATCATGCAGGCCCACCCGCATCTGCCGCTGATCTGCGACCCGGTACTGCGCGCCGGTGGCGGCGGCTCCCTCGGCAAGGATGAGGTGGGCTACGCCATGCGCGAGAAACTGCTGCCAATCGCCCGCATCGTCACCCCGAATCTGCCCGAAGCACGCATCCTGGCCGAACTGCCCAATGGCAGCGCGGATGAATGCGCGGACAAGCTGCTTGAGCGCTGCGAAAACCTGCTGATCACCGGCGGCCATGGCGACGAGCAAGACATTCACAACCGTCTTTATTGCCGTGACGGCAGTCAGCACACCTTCACCTGCGCGCGCTTGCCCGGCAGTTATCACGGCTCCGGTTGCACCCTCGCCAGCACCCTGGCTGGACGACTGGCCCTCGGCGAAGAACTGGTCAGCGCCGTCAAGACAGCGCTGGATTACACCTGGCGCACCCTGCGCGATGCCGAGCAGCCCGGCCACGGCCAATACGTACCGCGTCGGCTGCCGCTGGATTTCTGCCAGTGAGTTTGCGCGGCCTGTATGCCATTACCGACAGCGCGCTGCTGGCTGACGGCAAGCTGCTGCCCTATGTCGAGGCTGCTCTGGCGGGCGGTGCCTGCCTGGTGCAGTACCGCGACAAGAGCGCCGATTCCGGACGCCGTCTGGAAGAAGCCAGCCAGCTGAAAACCCTGTGCGAGCAGTATGCCGCCCAGCTGCTGATCAATGACGATCTGGAATTGGCCAGTCGCCTGAACGTTGGTGTGCATCTGGGTCGCGATGACGGCAGCCTGCGTGAGGCGCGCCAGCAACTCGGCCCGCATGCGCTGGTCGGCGCTACCTGCCACGCCAGCCTGGACTATGCCGAACAGGCGGTGGCCGCCGGGGCCAGCTATATTGCCTTTGGCCGTTTCTTCCAGTCCGCCACCAAGCCCGGCGCGCCAACAGCAAACACCGGTCTCCTCCAGGAAGCCCGTTCACGTTTCGCTGTACCTGTGGTTGCCATCGGCGGTCTCACGCTGAATAACGCACAACTACTCCTTGATGCAGGCGCCGACCTGCTTGCCGTCGTGCATGGACTGTTCGGCGCCGAATCCGCCGCTGATGTCCGCCGCCGCGCACTTGATTTCACCGCTTTGATACCTTGAGAGAATTGCCCATGTCCCGCTCGGAAACCCTTTTTGCCAGTGCCCAGAAACACATTCCCGGTGGTGTGAACTCCCCGGTTCGCGCATTTCGCAGCGTCGGCGGCACGCCCCTGTTCATCAAGCACGCCGAAGGCGCCTATATCGTTGATGAAGACGACAAACGCTACGTTGATTACGTCGGCTCCTGGGGCCCGATGATTCTCGGCCACAGCCACCCGGACGTACTCGATGCAGTCCGTCGCCAGCTGGATCATGGTTTGTCCTACGGCGCGCCGACCGCGATGGAAACCGAAATGGCGGAGCTGGTCTGCTCCATGGTGCCGTCGATGGATATGGTGCGCATGGTCAGCTCCGGCACCGAGGCGACAATGAGCGCGATTCGTCTGGCGCGTGGTTTTACCGGACGCGACACCATTATCAAGTTCGAGGGCTGCTACCACGGTCACTCCGACAGCCTGCTGGTCAAGGCCGGCTCCGGCGCGCTGACCTTCGGCGTGCCCAGCTCGCCCGGTGTGCCAGCCGCCTTTGCCCAGCACACCCTGACCCTGCCCTACAACGATATTGCTGCGGTACGCGACACCCTGAGCAAGGTCGGTAAGGACATCGCCTGCATCATCGTCGAACCGGTGGCCGGCAACATGAACTGTGTACCGCCGGTACCTGGTTTCCTCGAAGGGCTGCGCGAAGCCTGCGATGAACACGGTGTAGTGCTGATTTTCGACGAAGTCATGACCGGCTTCCGCGTCTCCCTCGGTGGCGCACAGGCCCACTATGGTGTCACCCCTGACCTGTCGACCTTCGGCAAGATCGTGGGTGGCGGCATGCCAGTCGGCGCCTTCGGCGGCAAACAGCCCATCATGGAATGCATCTCCCCGCTGGGACCTGTCTATCAGGCCGGCACGCTGTCCGGTAACCCGCTGGCCATGGCCGCTGGCCTGACCACCCTGAAGCTGATCAGCCGTCCCGGCTTTCATGATGAGCTGACCAGCTATACCAGTCGCATGCTACAGGGCTTGCAGGATCGCGCCGATGCGGCCGGTGTGCCCTTCGTCACTACTCAGGCTGGCGGCATGTTCGGGTTGTATTTCAGTGGCGCAGATAACATCCTGACTTTCGAGGATGTCATGACCAGCGATGCCGAGCGCTTTGCCAAGTTCTTCCACAGCATGCTGGAACAGGGTGTGTACTTTGCGCCCAGCGCCTTCGAAGCCGGCTTCGCCTCCATTGCCCATGGTGATACCGAGCTGCAGCTGACGCTGGATGCCGCCGAGCGGGCTTT
>JASJKW010000435.1:0-4343 GCA_037621305.1 Pseudomonas sp. | reverse complement strand
CGCATGCGCCGCAAGATCCCACCGACCCAAGCCCTGATCTGCTTCGAATCGGCCGCTCGCCATGAAAGCTTTACCAAGGCGGCAGACGAACTGGCCTTGACCCAGAGCGCCGTATGCCGACAGATTGCCAATCTGGAAAGCTTCCTGGATGTGCAACTGTTCCGCCGTACCCGACGCGGCGTGCGATTGACCGAGACCGGCCAGACCTACAGCCGACGCATTGCCGGTCGACTGGATGCTGTGGAACGCGACACCCTTTCAGTGATGGGCAATCAGGGCACCGCAACCCTGGAGCTGGCACTGGTACCGACCTTCGGTACGCAGTGGCTGTTGCCACGCCTCAGCGATTACCTTGTGCAACATCCGCACGTGACCATCAACATGACCAACCGTACCCGCCCTTTTCTGTTCGCCGACACCGAGTTCGATGCGGCGATCTACTTCGGTGATGGTGACTGGTCAGGGACCGAAGTGCATTTTCTGATGAACGAATCGCCGGTGCCGGTGTGCAGCCCCGGGTTGCTGGCGGGCCAGGCGCAACTCACAGCGGAGCAGATCAGCCAGCTACCGCTATTGCAGCAGTCCACCCGCCCCTATGCCTGGCGCCAGTGGTTCGCCGCTACCGGCATGCGCGTGGAGCATGACCTGAACGGCACCCGGCTGGAGTTGTTCTCCATGCTGGCTCAGGCTGCCATGCACGGCATGGGGGTGGCGCTGATCCCGCCTTTCCTGATTCGCAGCGAACTGGAAAGCGGCAAACTGGTCATCGCCTGCCCGCAGAGCTTCGACAGCAGCAACGCCTATTACCTGGTGATTCCCGAGCGCAAGGCCGAGTCTGCCACCCTGCAGGCATTCCGCGACTGGCTGATCAGCGAGGCGCAGGAGTATGGGCGGGATACTGCAATGACTGCCTCAGGCAGCATGGCAACCATTTGATACGCGGACGTCGGGGAGCGGGTTTGCAATGGATGGTGCGCCACCCAGCCATCAGCGGTAATAAGTACAGATCCGCTGCCCATCCACCTCATGCACTGCAATATCCATTTCATACAGATCGCGCAGCACCTCACCGCGAATGATCTCCGCTGGCGTGCCCTGATAGGCCGGTTTGCCCTGGCGCATGGCGATGATGTGATCGGAGTAGCACGAGGCGAAGTTGATATCGTGCAGCACCACCACCACGGTCTTGCCCTTCTCGTCGGCGGCGCGGCGCAGCAGCTGCATCATGTCCACGGCAAAGCGCATGTCGATGTTGTTCAGCGGCTCATCCAGCAGCACGTACTCGGTGTCCTGACACATGACCATGGCGACATAGGCGCGCTGGCGCTGGCCGCCGGACAGCTCGTCGATCGGCCGGTCGCGGTACTCGTTCAGCCGCAGGTAGTCCATGGCCTCATCCACATGGCGCAGGTCTTCAGCGGTCAGTCGCCCGCCCGAATGCGGGAAGCGGCCGAAGGCGACCAGGTCGCGCACAGTCAGGCGCAGCGCAGTCTGGTTGTCCTGGCGCAGGATGGACAGACGCCGGGCCAGCTGATTGCCCGGCGTACGGGTCACGTCCATGCCGTCAACCAGCACAGTGCCGGTGCTCATCGGCGTCAGCCGGCTGATCATCGACAGCAAGGTCGATTTACCGGCGCCATTGGGCCCGATGATCGAGGTGAAACCACCTCGAGGGATACTCAGGCTGACATCATCGACAACCAGTACCTCGCCATAGCGTTTGGATACGCCCCGGGTTTCAATCATTGTCTGACTCCACGCATCAGCAGCGCTATGAACAGCAGACCACCGGCCAGTTCGATGACCAGCGCCAGCGGCAGGGTTGAGGACAGCAGGTGTTCCAGCAGCAGCTGACCGCCGACCAGGCAAATGATGCCAGCCAGTACGCTGGCCGGCAGGGTCCAGCAGTGTTTCTGGGAGCCGGTGAACCAATAGGCCAGATTGGCAATCAGCAGACCGAAGAACAACGTCGGGCCGACCAGCACCGTGGCCACCGACACCAGAATGGCGATCACCGCCATGACGCCAAGCACCACCCGCCCATGGGCCACGCCCAGATTGATGGCGATATCCCGACCCAGACTCAGCACATCCAGGCTCCGCCACCAGCGCCACAGCAACAGCCCCGCCAGCGCCAGACCCGCCGCCGTAGCACCGAGCAGCCGGGTATTGACCCGACTGAAACTGGCCTGGGCCACGCCAGTGCTGATGCCGAACTCGCTCGGATCAAGCACCCGCGCACCCAGCTCCGACAACTCACGGAACAGCATCCCCGCCAGCATGCCGAGCAGGATCATCAGGTGCAGGCTGCGCACCGAACCGGAGAACAGCAGACGAAACACCAGCAACGCCAGCGCCACCATCAACAGGACCTGCAGAGCAAAACGCAGCGAAGGCACCCACTCGGCCAGTACACTGCTGCCCAGCACCAACAATATCAGTGTATTGACCAGCACATAGAGCACATCGAAGCCCATCAGCGAGGGGGTCAGCAGACGGCTGTGAGTAATGGTCTGGAACAGCACGGTGGATACGCCAATAGCGCAGGAAGTGAGTAGCAGCGCCAACAGTCGGCTGCCACGGTATTCGAGAATGAAGCGCCAGTCGGTCTGCACATTCAGCGTCATGAAGCCGAGCATGCACAGCAACGCGAGCAGCCCCAGCAGCAATACCCGGGTAGCCGGCCGCCGCCACAGCTTCAGGACCATTTCGCCCTCCCCTGCAACAGCACCGCCAGAAACACCACGCAGCCGCCAATCGACAGCAGGTTGGACGAAGGCACTTCATAGGGGTGGATCAACAGCCGACCGAGCAGATCAGCTGCCAGCAGCAACGCCGCCCCCAGCAGCGCCATCAGCGGTACCGCCCGGCGCAGATTGTCGCCGGCCACCAGTCGTACCAGGTTCGGTGCCACCAGGCCAATAAAGGGAATCACCCCGGCGGTCACCACCACGCTGCCGATGATCATCCCCACCAACATCACCCCGGCGCCCATCAACAGCGAATAGTTCACGCCAATATTGGTCGCAAAGTCACGGCCCATGCCGATCACGGTGAACCGATCCGCGAGGATCATCGCCGCCACCGTCAACCCGGCTGCGACCCACAGCAGCTCATAGCGACCGCGCAAGATGGCCGAGAAATCGCCGCTGTTCCAGGCCCGCAGCGACTGAGACAGATCGAAGTGGTGAGCGATCAGGCCGCTGGCGGCATGCACCACGCCGGCGATCACCAACCCAACCAGCGGTACGATCAGCGCCGAACGCAGCGGCATGCGCTGCAACACACCGAGAAACAGCAGGATACCCCCGGCGGCAAAGGCGCTCACCACCAGAAACCGCGCCCACAGCGGCACCCCCTGGGGTAGTGCGATAGCCAGTACCAGCATGCCCAACGCCGCCGCAGCCATAGGCCCGGTGGTCGAGGTATCGACCAACCGGTTGCGCGCCATCATCTGCAGAATCGCGCCGGCCACGGCCAATGCCGCGCCAGCGAGAATCAGCGCAATGGTGCGCGGCAGTCGGCTGACAAAGAGGATCTTGGAGATCCGATCATCCGGATCGGCGGTGAAGACATTCATCAGGTTCATGCGGCTGGCACCGACGTTCAGACTGCACAACGCCAGCACCACGACCACCACTGCGAGCAATAACAACCAAAGGGCACCCTTGCCGGGAGCCCTCGGTGATGAAGAAAGGGAATGTGACATGCATCCTGCCTGGACAACGAGAGGGCGATAACTCAGCGCGCCGCGGAAAACACCTTGATCAATTCATTGACGCTGTTCTGCATCACGCCGATACCGCTGTTATCCAGCAGATACCAGCTGGCCGGGTCCAGATAAACGATCTGATCCTTGCTGCCGGCACTGGTGGCCTTGACCAGTTCGTTATCCATCAACTCGGCAGCTGCCGTGCCTTCGCGGCCGATAGCCGCATCCCGGTCCATCACGAACAGCCAGTCAGGGTCCGCTTCCAGCAGAAATTCGAAGGACACCGCCTGGCCATGCCGACCGGTTTTCAGGTCATCCACCGCCTGCTCGACACCAAACACATCATGAATCAGGCCGAAGCGAGTGCCCTTGCCGAACGCCGCCATCTTGCCGCCGGTGGTCAGCAACAGCAGGCCGTCGCCCTGCTCTGCGGTCAGGCTCCGCAATTCAGCCACCGAGGCTTTCAACTGGGCGACCAGTTCCGCCGCCTTGTCCTGCTTGCCGAACACCTCACCCAGCAACAGGGTATTGCGCTCGACACTGCCCAACAGGTCATTCGGGTCCGGTGTCAGGTCGATAGTGGTGCCGAACCTGGACACCTCGTCGTACTTGCCCTGGGCCCGACGACCGA
>JASJKW010000434.1:0-16747 GCA_037621305.1 Pseudomonas sp. | reverse complement strand
CATAGTTGCCCTGCCGAGCGGTGGCGAGAGCTGCAGCAGGCGGACTGAGCAGCCGCAGGCCGACCGGGTGGTCACCTGCTCTGGCTCCGTTTCATTCACTGAGCTTATCCGACGAACGGTAGTGCTGATGGCGTATGGCTTTTATACCGATGTGAATCACAAGGTGTCCGGTCGTACCGCTTTCTGCGGCCGATCTGCTAGTCTGGCGCTCTGAAGCCCCGGCGCGGGCACAACAAGGATGAAGCCGATGTTATTGAACAGTTTTCTCAACGGATACCCTTTCTGGCTCCTGCTCGGTTTTGCGCTGCTGATTTCCGAATTATTCGTGCCTGGGGTGATCGCGGTCTTTTTTGGGCTGGGCGCACTGGCGGTCGGCTTGCTGACGCTGGCCGGTGTGATTGACAGCCTGGCGGTACAACTGCTGTGCTTTGGTGTGCTCAGTCTGGCTGCCCTGTTTGGTCTGCGCCGCCGGTGTACGCGCTGGCTGCGCGGCAGTGTCGGCGGACGAGCCAAGGCTGACCTGGATGATGTCGGCGTGCTGGGCAACCGGGTAACGGTAATGACCGATTTCATTGATGGTACCGGGGACGTGCAACTCAATGGTGCCAAATGGGACGCCGAATCCAATGAGCCTCTGCGCACCGGTGATACCGCCTGGGTGGTTGGCATCAGCGGTATAGTGCTGCGCGTCAGCGCCTCACGCCCCTATCAACCTTCCTGAACCTGATCATCAACTACGGAGTAAGTCGCAATGGAAATCGCAACAATGCTGTCACTGGCGCTGCTGGTGTTTATCGTCATTACCGTCGCCAAAACGGCGCAGATCGTACCGCAACGCTCGGCTTTCGTCGTTGAGCGGCTGGGCAAGTATGCCAAGACCCTGGAAGCAGGTTTCCACCTACTGATTCCCTTTGTGGATCGCATCGCCTACCGCCACACCACAAAGGAAGAGGCCATTGATGTGGATCGTCAGGCCTGTGTCACCAAGGACAATATCCAGGTAGTGGTCAATGGGGTGATCTATCTGCAGGTGGTGGATCCCAAGGCTGCCAGCTACGGCATTACCAACTACCGTTTTGCCGCCACACAGCTGGCGCAGACCACATTGCGGTCGGTGATCGGCAAGATTGACCTGGACAAGACCTTCGAGGAGCGCGAAGCCATCAATATTCAGGTGGTGCAGGCGCTGGATGAAGCGGCGCGGCCCTGGGGCGTCAAGGTCATGCGCTATGAGATAGCCGACATCGAATTGCCGGCAACCATCCTCGATGCGCTGGAAAAACAGATGCGCGCCGAGCGGGAGCGTCGTGCAGTGGTGGCGCAGTCTGAAGGTGAGCGGGAAGCCAAGATCAACGTCTCCGAAGGTATCAAGCAGGAAACCATCAATCTCTCCGAAGCGGACAAGCAACGCCAGATCAACGAGGCCGAAGGCAAGGCCCGGCAAATCGAACTGGTAGCGCAGGCCACCGCCGATGGTCTGCGCCTGGTCGCCGATGCCATCACCACCAATGGCGGCAAGGACGCAGTCGCTCTGCGCGTAGCCGAACAGTACGTGACTGAATTCGGCAAATTGGCCAAGACCAACAACACCATGATTCTGCCAGCCGAACTGAGCAATATCGGCGCGGCGGTAGCGGCCATTACCAAAACGCTGGATACGGTCAAGCAGTGAGCTGCAGCTTGCTCAAGACAATGACTCCTGTCACCTGAGCGTCATCTGTTTCTGTCATCCTTTGCATCAGTCAGAGTTGAACAGTGTCAGTGAATGCAGTAAGTTAAATGCAGTTCAAACGGAGAAACCCATGTCAGTCAGCACATCCATTCAGCATCAAGACACCTCGGCAAGCGCCGTGTCTGCTGCTGCCTGTGCGATGAACTCGGGTGTTTCCGCTTATTTTTATGGGTATTGGTTTAGCTACGGGCTGGCCTGATACCTATCAGGCGGCCCACTCAGAACGGGCCGCCCACCGCACTCATCAGAAACCCCCGGTCGGCCATCCGATCGGGGGTTTTGTTTTTTTGGCCATCAAGGGCCTGTACATACAGAGGATTCAGACATGAACAACTATTTCAACCATTCCTACCGTTACTGCAGCTGGCGATTTAGTGGTCGTACCCAGGACAACCAGACATTACTTCGACTAACACGATAGAACGCCGCGCGGCATGAACCGCGCGGCTAAGGACATATTGATGAACTCTTCCGTATCCGCCCTGCAGCTTTCCCTGGTGCCCAGCCTCAAGCCGGCACACAACCTCACTCAGCCCACCCAGCGCCGCACCCGGCCGCTGCCGACTCCAGCGGTGCTACGCCAGCGTCTGCCCCTGAATGCACTGCAAGCCGAGCAGGTTCAGGCTCAGCGTCAGGCTATCCGCAATATCCTTGATGGTCATGACCCCCGTCTGTTGGTGGTGGTTGGTCCCTGCTCGATTCATGATGCCGACGCTGCGCTGGATTATGCCCGACGTCTGGCGGAGCTGGCGCCACAGGTGCAGGATCAGATGCTGCTGGTGATGCGCGCTTACATCGAGAAGCCCCGCACCACGGTTGGCTGGAAAGGCCTGGTCTACGACCCGCAGCTGGATGGCAGTGGCGATATGGCTGCTGGACTGGAGCTGTCTCGCAGGTTGATGTTGCAGATGATCGAACTGGGTTTGCCACTGGCCAGCGAATTGTTGCAGCCGCTGGTGGCGGGTTACGTGGATGACCTGCTGGGTTGGGCGGCCATTGGTGCGCGTACCAGTGAGTCGCAGGTGCACCGGGAGCTGGTCAGCGGGTTGGACATGGCGGTCGGTTTCAAGAACGGCACCGACGGCAGCATGGGCATTGCCATTGATGCGATGCGCTCAGCGACCCATCCTCATCAGCATTTCGGCATGGACGACCTTGGTCGCCCGGCATTGGTGGAAACGGCAGGTAACCCGGATACCCATCTGGTACTGCGTGGCGGTAATCAGGGGCCCAACTTCGATGCGGCCAGTGTTGCGGCGGCGAAGGTTGCCCTGAGCAAAGCAGGCATCCAGCCCAGCATCATGGTCGACTGCAGCCACGCCAACAGCGGTAAGGATCCGCTGCGTCAGCCGGCGGTACTGCAGAATGTCATCGATCAGCGTCTGGCGGGAGACAGTAGCCTGCGCGCGGTGATGCTGGAAAGTCATCTGTTCGACGGCAGTCAGTCGTTGTCCGGTGAGTTGCAGTACGGGGTATCCATTACTGATGGTTGCCTGGGCTGGGCCGGCACCGAGCAGTTGCTGCGCGATGCCGCCGAGCGCCTGCGTCAGTAGTGATACCAGCGCAGCTGCAGGCTGACTTCGTTCTGCGCTGCGCCAAGGTGACTGAAGTCCCGTGCTGCGCTGAGGCGCAGGCCGAGGTTGCGGCCCAGCTCCAGTTGCTGGGTCAGCGCCAGCCGGCGGCGCACTTCACCGTTGTGAAAGTAGTCGGCCTGGGCTTCCAGTAACAGGTTGCCGGCTGCATTACGCCAGAGCAGGCCGCTGTCGAATCCGGCGGCGGGGCTCAGCGTTGCTGCAAAGTCATCGTTTTGCTCAATGCGCACCGTGGCCAGCGCATAGGTCAGCAGGTTGTTGCCCAATGGCCAGGTAAAGCCACCGCCACCGTCCAGATAGCCCACCAAAGGCCGATCGCCCTCCGCGCCAGACACGCGCTCGAGCCCGGCGCTGACTTGCCATGACCAAGGCTTGAGCAGCTGGGTTCTCGGCGTCAGCGAGCGGATGCCGACCAACCCCAGCTCCTCCAGCTGCCAATGATTGCCCTCGTACTGTCGTACCCTGAGTTTGCCCAGTTCGATCTGTGCTCCCAGTGGGAAGCCGGAGAGGTTGTCGTTCAGATCGTGGTAGGCCATACGCAACCCATACTCGGCGAAGGCGCGGTGTTCCTGACTGCCTGCGGCCAGCTGCCAGGTGCGGGATTCGTGGCCATCTTCCGGTAGCGCCGGCGTGTCGATTTCCAGGCGCGGTGGCGGGTTCTGATTGATGGCCTGCAGCAGCCGGTAACTGCGTGCGGCATTGTCGATATCGCGCTCCTGCCCAGCCGCCTGATAGCGCAGCAACCGGTAGGCGGTTTCCTGAATCAGCGACTGGCGTGCTGTGGGCAATGCCGCGAAAGCCGTGTCGTGCAGAGCCTCATCATCGGCGGCGAGTGCCTGTGCCCAGCTCAACTCGGCTGGGTTCAGCGGCGCAGCACGGGCCAGCAACTCCTTTTCCCGTGACGGGCGGTAGTTTATGTCCTGTATCAGGCCGGCATCCTTCACCGCGCGCACGGTATCAGCAGGAATGGCCGTCAATGGAAACTGGTCGATCAGTTGCAGGCCGGGCCGGGCGATTTCCAGCAGTTCGAGCAGGCGGTACGAGCAGTTTTCGTCAAAGAAGAAGTAGTCGAAGCGAACCTGCCGCAACTCCCAGACGTGTTCGATCATGCGCCCGGTTTCTTCGGGTGTCAGATCGAGGCGGTATTCCCACAGATCGCGGTTTTCCAGGCTGCTGTATTCACTGATCTTTTCCCGGTAGGGCAACAAGGCGAATTGCCCCGGATAGCCGCCGGCCAGGCCTTTCCAGGCATAGAGAATACTGTTGTCCATGCCTTCAATCATGGCACCGAAGTTCAGTGCATAGCTGAGCAGGGCGGTACCGCTGCCTGCGGCATCAGCCGAGTCAATTCGCAGCAGGGTGTGCCCGAACATGGATGACGGGCTGTTCAGGTAGGCATCAGGAAATACCAGTACGGTGGTATGCGGATCGATGTCGGCATACCAGGTATCGAATTCGGCGCAGGTGACTGCGGGCAGGTCATCCAGTTGCAGCTGCTGGCGCAGCCAGCGGGTGCGCGATGGGAAGCGGCATTGCGGATGGCTGTCGGCCTGTTGCGGGTCGGCATAGATAGCGTCAAGAGTGGCAGTCAGTTCGGCCAGTGGTGAGCGTTCGCCATGGGCCGCCAGGAAGAAGTCAGCATCATCAACGTAGCTGCGCCAGCCGCCGAAGGTCTGCTGTTCGTAGTGACCGAGTGCGACCCAGTACGGATCCGAGGCGAGTTTCTCAAGGGTGGCCGCATCGGGTTGCGGAGCCGCCTGTACGGCAATGCCGAGCATGCTCAGCAACAGGGGGAACAAGCGTATGGACATGCGAGACCGCGATGGAGGACGGGGGCACCAGAGGATGCAGGGAAATGCCCGGAGCCGACGGAACGCCAGCCCCGGAGATCAACGCCAGGATCAGACCTGTTCGGCGTACTTCGCCAATACTGCGTCGTTCTTCAGAACGGCCAGTGTGGCTGCATGAACCTGCTCGGCAGTAACGTCGGCGGAGCTGAAGATGTCATTGAAGTGCTGGCTGGTCACGGCAGCAAAGTGATCACGGTCCTGCGCTTCTACACCCAGAACGACAGCGTAGGTCGTCAGGGCTTCACCTTCACCGCGCGCCATGTCTTCGGACAGCTCGTTCATGATGCTGCTCAACACGATCATGGATTTGCCGTTGTAGGCCAGAGCGCCGCTGGTATCGCAACCGTTGGTACCCGAGGTCATGCCGAAGGTGGCGTTACCGGAGGTGCCGTTGGTGATCGAGGCGACCAGATGGGAGGGCAGGCCGCGTTGGCCTTCGAACAACATGTTGCCCCAGCCGCAGCCCGGACCGCCCGGTGCGGTGGCGAACGCATTGAGGGAGGCAGCAGCAAGCAGAGAGCCGAGCAGGATCCGTTTCATGGTGGTTATCCGTTCTGATTAAGGAGAATTTGGAATTTAGCAACCCGCCTGGCTTATTGCAATTTGATTACAGCTATATAGGGGCGGGGTAGCGTCCCGCAGCGCGGGAAATGCCCGGTTTGGGAGGGCGGTCACACAATTGCATGGTTATCACCCGGCGTACTCGGCGAGCCATGCTGCAATCTATGGCCGCGTATATACAGGCTGGATTTGCCTTTTCAGAACAGCAGCTCGGGACTAACGTCAGGAGATCAATAATTATAAAAAGCCCCAGGAGGCGTGTCATGAGTGCGAATGCAGAATTACGTTGGCTGGACTCCTACCCCGACAGCATGCGCTGGGATACCAGCCTGGCAACCGGTCCGGTCTGGGCGTTGCTGGACAAGGCGGTTGCAGATTTCCCCGAGCATCCGGCAATCAATTTTCTCGGTACCAGAATCAGCTACCGGCAGCTGGATGCCCTGGTACGCCGTGCGGCCTGTGGGTTTCAGCGGCTGGGTGTGCGCCCAGGTGTACATGTGGGATTGTATCTGCCGAATACGCCGCACTATTTCATTGCCTTTCTTGGTGTGCTGCGTGCCGGCGGAACCGTGGTGAATTACTCGCCACTGGACGCTGAACGCACCCTCACGCAGAAGATCCACGACAGCCAGACCACGCTGATGGTGACGTTGGATCTGGCGAGTCTGTATCCGCAAATGGCCAGCCTGTGCCAGAACAGCGGTCTGCAGACCCTGATAGTGGGTAGCTTCCTGGAGTTCTGCGACGGTGCCAGCGACGCGCAGGCAGCGCAGCTCGGACCCTCGGTAGAGGTGGTATTCGACCAGGCCTGTCATTCCTTCGCCAGCCTGTTGGATAACGATGGCAACTTCACTCCCTGGCCGATCAAGGATCCGGCCGAGACCCTGGCCGTGCTGCAATATACCGGTGGCACCACCGGCGCGCCCAAAGGGGCAATGCTCACCCATGCCAACCTCACCGCCAGTTGCGCGCAGCTGCAGGCGATTCTGGACGAGTCATTGCAGATGGGGCAGGAGCGGGTGCTGGCGGTGCTGCCGCCGTTCCATATCTATGCGCTGATGATCAATATGCTGTTCAGTCTGCGCATGGCCGCCGAGGTTTATCTGCATCCGCGCTTCGATGCCGAAAGTGTGCTGCAGGAAATTCACCACAGCCGCATCACCACCTTTCCCGGCGTGCCGACCATGTTCATCGGCCTGCTGGCGCATCCTCTGGCGGCTGAACTGGATCTGACGTCGCTCAAACTGTGCAACTCCGGCGGTGCGCCCTTGCCGCTGGAAGTGCAGCAGCGTTATCAACAGGTGGCCGGTTGCGCGCTGCGCGAGGGCTGGGGCATGACCGAGACAACGACCACAGGCACCTTCACGCCGCGCGATGCCCCGCCCCGTCCTGGCTCCTGCGGTATCCCGGTACCCGGCGCACAGATCCGCATTGCCCCACTGGATGGGTCGCCGGGCGCTCTGCCGGCGGGTGAGCATGGCGAGGTCTGTATTGCCGGTCTGAACGTCACTGCGGGTTATTGGCAGCGTGCGGACGCCACCGCCGAAGCGATGACCGCAGATGGCTTTCTGCGCACCGGAGATATCGGCTACATGGACGAAGAAGGCTGGGTTTATATCGTTGATCGCACCAAGGACATGATCCTGTGCAGCGGCTACAACGTCTATCCGCGCATGATCGAGGAGGCCATCTACGAGCATCCCGCAGTCGAGGAGGTGTCGGTGATCGGCATCGAAGATGCCTATCGCGGTCAGGCGCCCAAGGCCTTCATCAAACTCCGTGCTGGCGCTCAGCCTTTCGATTTCGCTACCTTGCAAAGCTTCCTGGCTACCCGACTGGGCAAGCATGAACGCCTGGCGGCGATGGAGATCCGCGATGCATTGCCGCGCACGCCAGTGGGCAAGCTGTCGAAGAAGGAACTGGTCGAGGAGGAACGTCAGAAACAGACGTGCGCGACAGCCTGAGCCGCCGCTCCAGGGGCGTGACTCAGGCTTTGCCGGTTACGCCTTCAGTTGCCCTGCCAGTCGATTGAGTTCGGCAGACAGCGACTGCAAGCCTTCGCTGGCTTGGGCGGTGTGCTCCACTTCCTGTTGATTGGTTGCGGCGATTTCGGTGATCTCGGTGATGTTGCGCGAGATATCTTCGGAGACGCTGGTCTGCTCCTCTGCGGCAGTGGCGATCTGTCGGTTCATGTCGCGGATCGATTCCACTGCCATGGCGATCTGTTGCAGATTGTCGCCGGCCAGGGTGACCTGCTGCATGCTGGTATCACTGCGGTTCTTGCCGGCCACAATAGCCTTGCCGGCCTCCGCCGCACCATTCTGCACGCTGCTGATGATGCTCTGAATTTCTGCCGTTGATTCGCTGGTGCGTTGCGCCAGGGTGCGCACTTCATCGGCAACCACCGCAAAGCCGCGCCCGGCTTCCCCGGCGCGGGCCGCCTCGATGGCCGCATTCAGGGCCAGCAGGTTGGTCTGGTCGGCAATGTTCTGAATGACTTCCAGTACTTTGCCGATGCGTCGGCTGTCGTCTTCCAGGTGGTGGATGACCTCAGCGG
This sequence comes from Pseudomonas sp., assembly GCA_037621305.1. Taxonomy (GTDB): domain Bacteria; phylum Pseudomonadota; class Gammaproteobacteria; order Pseudomonadales; family Pseudomonadaceae; genus Halopseudomonas. Next base: position 8,455 of record JASJKW010000434.1, on the reverse strand, counting down.
TACGCTGTATTTCCTGCAGCAGTGTCTGCATGGAATCTATGGTCTCGGTCATTACCTGGCGTCCGTCGCGGGCGCTGGTGTCAGCGGCATCAGCGGCGCTGGATGCGTCGGCGGCATAGCGCGCCACTTCAGCTGCCGTGGCGGACATTTCCTGCATGGCGGTGGCGACCTGGTCGGTACGACTGAATTGCTCGCGGCTGCCGTGGGTCATTCGGGTGGCGACGGTATTCAGCCCGCCGCTGGCGCGGTCGAGTTCATCCGTGGTGTGTCTCAGGCCGGCAGCGGTTTCCGCGAGAAAGCTGCGCAGCTGGTTGGCAGCCTGGGCCAGTACACCCAGTTCATCCTGACGCTGGCTGGTGATCTGCTCATCGAAGCGCCCCTGGCTCAGCTGTTCAATCTGCCGGATCAGACGCGTGATGGGACTGACCAGCTGCCTGCTGATCAGCCAGCTGGCGAGCCCGCCGATCAGCAGTGCAGCACCCACCATGGTCAGCAACGACAGCCAGACGGTACGCAGGGTGGTCGTGCGGATGTGCTGCACCTCGCTGGTGACCTGTTGATTGATCTCGGTGACCAGCTGCTCCAGTTGTTCACTGGTTGCGCGATCGATACCGCGCACCATGTTGTCTCCCGCTACGGGATCTCGACCGGCGGCCATGAAGCGTTGCAGGCCATCACGGTACTTCTCACCCAGCCCACGGTGCTCCCTTTGTAATGAGACGAGCCGCTCGTGGAAGGGGCCTGACAGATCCTGCTCGATGATCTTGCCCAACAGCGCCTGCACCTGCTTCTCGCTATCCTGGAACTGTTGCCAGTAACGATCAAGGTCGGACTCTTTGCTGCCGCGCAGGAGCACGTTCTTCCATTCCTGCACCTGGGTCTTGAACGTCAGATTGGTCTCGTTGATCAGGTTGGCGGTCGTTTGTGGACCCTCCATCAACAGGCGGTAGCTGCGCAGGTCCTGGGCCAGGGTGAGCACGCCGGCCAGAGCGACGACCAGCATCAGCACCAGGCTGCCAATGAGCAGCGCCAGGCTCTGCATGCGCAGGGAAGACTTCAATAGCATCACAAACCTCGAATGAAAAATGAGAAAGCCACACCCGCCCGTCACCGATGAAATGGCAGCAGGTATCTGTGGTTTTTATAGGAATCGGGCGTTGTATCGGCTGGCGGCGGGAAAAACTTTAACCCATACTTGCGATCCTCTCGATATTGGAACTGAATACTATGTTGCTTGCCCTCGCCGCGATTCTGATCGGGCTGGTTCTGCTGGTCTGGAGTGCTGACCGGTTTGTTGAAGGCGCCTCTGCCGCTGCGGTGCACGGTGGTGTACCGCCCTTGTTGATCGGCATGCTGATCATCGGTTTCGGTACCTCGGCTCCTGAGCTGTCGGTATCTGTTCTGTCCTCTCTGCAAGGCAATTCAGGTATCGCCCTGGGCAATGCCTGGGGCTCGAACATCACCAATATTGCGCTGATTATCGGCCTGGTCGCGTTGATCAGTCCGATCACTGCTCATGCCCGGGTAGCTCGACGAGAGATGCCGATTCTGCTGGGGATCACCGCGTTGGCGGGCTGGCAGGTTTTCGACGGGGAGATCAGCCGCACCGATGGTATTGTGCTGCTGGTGGTCTTTGCGTTGCTCATGGCCTGGTCCGTTCGCGATGGCATGCGCAGCCGTGACGATGTGGTGTCCGAGGAAATCCGCAAGGAATATCTGGCCGACACCATGCCGCTTGGGCGAGCCTTGATATGGTTGCTACTGGGACTGGTTCTGCTGGTCGTCAGCTCCCGCCTGCTGGTTTGGGGAGCTGTTTTCATCGCCAGCGGCCTGGGCGTGAGTGATCTGATCATCGGACTGACTATTGTAGCGGTGGGCACTTCGCTGCCTGAGCTGGCATCTTCCCTGGCTGCGATCCGCAAGAAGGAGCATGACCTGGCGTTGGGTAATATCATCGGCTCGGGCCTGTTCAATACGCTCGCGGTGGTCGGTATTGCCGCGGTCATTCGGCCCATGGAGGTGGCTCCGGAAGTGCTGACCCGCGACTGGGCATTGATGGCGGCGTTGACGTTGGCGTTGCTGCTGATGTGCATCGCCTGGCGCGGGCGTCTGGGACGCATCAACAGGTTGGAAGGCGCCGGCCTGCTGACAGCTTTCTGTGGTTATACCGGTTTGCTGGTATGGACTGCGATGAACGCGGCTGGCTGAGGCTGTCGCATGCAGCTGGTCAGTCGGGGATGACCTGGCGACCGCTGCGTGTATCATGTGTGCAACGACTCTGAGACCACTCCGATACCATGAACGAAGCTTTGCGTGATACCCCGCAACACAAACCGCGGCCCATGGTCGACCTGCTGGTCAGCATCATCCTGCCATCGGTGATACTGATGAAATTCAGCGGCGAGGCACATCTTGGCCCTCATCAGGCACTGATCCTGGCCTTGGCATTCCCGCTGGGCTGGGGACTGTTCGAGCTGATCCGCTATCGCAAGTACAACTTCATCGCCGTGCTCGGGGTGATCAGTGTCTTTCTTACAGGGGGTATCGGTCTGCTGGAGCTCGATCCGCAGTGGTTGGCCATCAAGGAAGCCGCTGTGCCCGGTGTCAACGGGTTGGCGGTGCTGTTTTCCACCCGCACCCGTTATCCGCTGATTCGCACCCTGTTGTACAACGACAAGGTGCTGAATGTGCAGCGTGTCGATGAGCGACTGCAGGAGCGCGGGCTGGGCGATATATTCGAGCAGCGGTTGTTGAAGGCCACCTACTTCCTGGCCGGCACCTTCTTCTTTTCCTCGCTCATGAACTACATGGTTGCCAAGTGGATAGTGGTCAGTCCCGCCGGCACCGAGGCGTTCAATGCCGAGCTGGGTCGCATGACTCTGGTCAGCTATCCGATGATCGCCATTCCCTCAATGCTCATGATGATGGCGATCCTGTTCTACCTGTGGCGAACCATCCATGGTCTGACCGGGTTGAAGATGGAAGAGATCATCGCGCAGCAGAAGTAGCGCTGGAACGGGACGCAGAGCGTCCCAGCAGGCACTCCCAGGGTTTTGCCTATCGATTGCAAGCCCGCTTGCTTACTCGCGTATCAGATAGAAAAAGAAGTCGGTAGGCTTGCCCTTGATATCGCCCAGACCGATGACCAGGTTGTCATTGACCTTGCGAAAGTAATCCATGATCGGCTGACTATCGTAGATCAGGGCGGCGGAGACCTGGCCATCAAACTCGATGTTACGCATCTGTGCCGCGCCGAGCCGATCATAGGTGACCACTTCGCCATCGGTATTGGTTACCAGCAGCGGTTCGACATGGGCTGGCGAGGTGAAGCGCTTGCCGTACCAGTTGATCGGATCGGGCTCGGTGCCGCCATCAAACTTGCCGCCCTTCCAGGTACCCACCATGAAATCGGTGTCCACCGTTTCCAGCTGCTGGAACAGTGGCATCAGCGTGCTCGCCGGATAGGCCTTGCCGCTGGCAATCATGTCCAGCCATTGTTGTTCCACTTCTCCGGCCTGGCTCTGTCCCAGGACCATGGCGCTCAGGCCAAGTGCGGCCAGTGTTGCAGTCAGTGTTCGCATTCTGTCTCTCCTCGGTTGAATGAATACGAACAGTCGGTTCAACCAGTGCACAGCCCCCAGCAGGCATCCCGGGCAGCGGCTATATCCTCCTCGGAAAGGCTGATATGGCCATCTCGCTCTGCCTTGATCAGATTGATGAAAGCTCCCCACACCAGCGTCATCAACACCTCGGCGCGAATGTCGCTGCGGAATATCCCGCGTTTCTGCAACGCGCGGTACTGGGCCAGAATCGGCGTCAGTGCCTCACGTTCCAGTGTGCGGCTGGCCTCATCCAGATAAGGCCGGTGATCCTGCAGCTCCATGAAGCGATAGGCGTCAGGCTCCTCGCGGGTGAACTGCACCATACGCCGCCAGACCTCGCTGAATACTTCGTCAGCTGGGCGTTGCAGGTCCAGATCCCCGTACAACCGCTGGTTGATAGCCAGCTTTTGTTCGCGAAACAGCTCATTGACCAGCAATTCCTTGCTCTCGAAGTAGCGGTAGATGGTGCCGGTGCCGACATTGGCCTGTCGGGCCAGTACCGGCATCGGAACGCCATTCATGCCGCCCTCGGCAAACACCTTGAGTGCGGCGCGTAATATGGCGGCGCGCTTGTCCTTGATCCGGGGGCGGACGGTTCTGCCAGGGGGTTGTGGCTTGTTATCAGCGGTCTTGGAATGATTGTTCATCGCTGCATTCTAACCGCTTCCGACTGTTTGTACAGCGACTGAGAATGGCTTTATGCCGCTCCTCAGGCACCTTGTTTCAGGTCTTGTTACATATCGAATGAATGTTCATTCTTGATTGGAGCTTAACCCGAGTCTGAATATTTGCCAAGGGTCTTTGCTGGGCAGGGGTAGGCAGGGTGATCACCTGACGCCGGAGTCCGGCATCAGGTAGCGTTATCAGTGTGCCGGCGTTTCATCCGGCAACGGCATCCGGCTGCGGCGGTCCGCGCGCCGGAAGATAAACCAGACCAGCAGGGTGAACATCGAAACGGCAAGCAGTATGACGCTGGCAATGGCGTTGATCTCCGGCTTCACGCCCAGGCGCACGGCGGAAAAGATTTCCATCGGCAGGGTGGTTGAGCCGGGCCCGGATACGAAGCTGGCCAATACCAGGTCATCCAGTGACAGGGTGAAGGCCAGCAGCCAACCGGCAACGATGGAGGGTGCGATCATGGGCACGGTGATCTGCAGAAAGGTCTTCCATGGCGGCGCCCCGAGATCCAGTGCGGCCTCTTCGATCGATTGGTCCAGTTCGCCCAGGCGGCTGCTGACGACAATGGCGACATAAGCGACCGAGAAGGTGGTGTGGGCGATCCAGATAGTCAGCATGCCACGATCGAAGAGTACGCCAAACAGCGACTCCAGAATCTGCGCCAGCGCCACGAACAGCAGCAACAGCGACAGACCGGTGATTACCTCGGGCATTACCAGCGGGGCGGTGACCATGCCGGAGAACAGCGTGCGCCCACGGAACTGGCTGATACGGGTCATGGCAAACGCCGCCATGGTACCCAGCACCACCGCCGCAGTAGCCGTGTAGAAGGCGATCTGCAGGCTGCGCTTGACCGCATCCATCAGCTGGGTGTTATCCAGCAGGCCCAGGTACCAGTGTACCGACCAGCCGCCCCACACGGTGACCAGTCGCGAGGCGTTGAACGAGTAGATGACCAGAATGACCATCGGCAAGTAGATGAACAGCAGGCCCAGCCACAGGACCACGCTGGAGAAATCAGGACGTCTCATGCCTTCTTCTCCATTTCCCGAGCCTGGTTGTAGTGGAACAGGATGATGGGGATCAGCAGCAAGACCAGCATCACTATTGCCAGTGCCGAGGCCACCGGCCAGTCGCGGTTATTGAAGAACTCTTGCCAGAGCACCTTGCCGATCATCAGGGTTTCCGGACCGCCGAGCAGTTCGGGGACGACGAACTCGCCGACCACCGGAATGAATACCAGCATGCTGCCAGCGATGATACCGGCCCGCGACAGCGGTACGGTGACCTTCCAGAATGCCTTGATGCGGCTGGCACCCAGATCGGTGGCAGCTTCCAGCAGGGTCGCGTCATGCTTGACCAGATTGGCATACAGCGGCAGCACCATGAATGGCAGGTAGGCATACACCAGGCCGATATAGACCGCGGTATTGGTATTCAGGATCTGCAGCGGCGCGTCGATGATGCCCAGTGACTGCAGAGCATTGTTGAGCAGGCCGTTGGCGCTGAGAATGCCCATCCAGGCGTAAACCCTGATCAGCAATGCGGTCCAGGTCGGCATCATGATCAGCAGCAGGTAGATCAGCTGCCGCTCGCGGGGCGCGCGGGCGATCGCCAGTGCCATCGGATAGCCCAGCCCGAGGCAGACCAGGGTGGTGACCAGGGCAATCTTCAGCGAGCTCAGGTAGGCCGCGTAATACAGGCTGTCCTGGATGAGGAAGATGTAGTTGCCCATGTTGAGGACAATGGTCAGCGCCTGGTCGGCGTACTGGAATACCCGCTCGTAGGGCGGGATGGCAATGGCCGCCTGGGAGAAGCTGATCTTCAGGACGATGACAAAGGGCAGCAGGAAGAACAGGAACATCCACAGGTAGGGGATGCTGATCACCAGCGCCTTGCCACTGGGGCGACGCAGGAAACTCATGACTGCAGCACCACGCCGCCGTCGTCATCCCAGCTGACGTAAACCTTGTCTTCCCAGGTCGGACGCGGCAGGCGGCGTTCGGAGTTGGCGAAGAACGCCTGCACCATCTTGCCGCTGTCGAGCTTGATGTAGTACACCGAGTGGCCGCCCAGGTAGGCGATGTCGTGTACCTCGCCGTGGGCCCAGTTGTATTCCTGCTCGGGCTGCTCGGTGCTGACGAAGACCTTTTCCGGACGCAGAGCGTACATCGCGCTCTTGTTCTCGGCGCGGGTGGTGACACCGTGGCCCAGATAGATCTGCCGATCCAGCTGCGGACACTCGATGATCACGTGGTCTTCCATGTCGGCAACGATCTCGCCCTCGAAGATGTTCACGCTGCCGACGAATTCGGCGACGTGGCGGTTTACCGGGCTCTCGTAGATGTCCATCGGCGTGCCGACCTGGACAATCCAGCCCTGGTCCATGATGGCGATGCGCTGGGCCATGGTCATGGCCTCTTCCTGGTCGTGGGTGACCATGATGCAGGTCACGCCGACCCGCTCGATGATTTCCACCAGTTCCAGCTGCATCTGCGAGCGCAGTTTCTTGTCCAGTGCGCCCATGGGCTCGTCAAGCAGCAGCAGTTTCGGTCGTTTGGCCAGTGAGCGGGCCAGCGCCACGCGCTGCCGCTGGCCACCGGATAACTGGTGTGGCTTGCGCTTGGCAAACTTGCTCATGTGTACCAGCTTGAGCATTTCCGCTACGCGCTCGTTGATTTCCGCTTTGCTCAGCTTGTCCTGTTTCAGTCCAAAGGCGATGTTTTGCTCCACGGTCATGTGCGGGAACAGTGCATAGGACTGGAACATCATGTTGATTGGCCGTTTGTGGGGCGGCAGTTCGGTAATGTTCTGACCGTCGAGCAGCACCCGGCCTTCGGTGGGCTTCTCGAAACCGGCAAGGATGCGCAGCAGGGTGGACTTGCCCGAACCCGAGCCGCCAAGCAGGGCAAAGATCTCGCCCCGGTTGATGGTCAGGCTGACATCATCCACCGCCAGCGCATCATCAAACTGTTTGCTGACGCGCTGAATCTTGACGAACTCCACTGGTTCGTTCGTGGCCATGGCCTGTTTCATGGCCCCTGCGGCACCTACCATATAATCAGTACTCCCCCAAGAAGAAGGGGCCGCTGAGCGGCCCCGTAAAGAGTGGCATCAACGACCGGATTTGATCCTGTTCCAGGCTCGAGTGATGATCCGTTGAGATGCCAACGGGCGCGCTTTGGCCACAAAGAGTTTGCTCATGACTTCATCGCTGGGGTAGATCGCCGGGTCGTTGAGCACCTCGGGATCAACAAACTCGTTGGCTGCCAGGTTGGGGTTGGCATAGGCGACGTAGTCGGTGATGGGTGCAACCACTTCCGGGCGCAGGATGTAGTTGATGAACGTGTGGGCGTTGTCGGCATTCGGTGCATCCTTGGGAATAGCCATCATGTCGAACCACAGGGCGGCACCTTCCTTGGGAATGGTGTAGCCGATGTTCACGCCATTCTCGGCCTCTTCAGCGCGAGCTGCTGCCTGGAACACGTCCCCGGAGAAGCCGGCCGCAACGCAGATCTCGCCGTTGGCCAGATCGGAGATATAGCGCGAGGAATGGAAGTAGGCCACGTGCTCGCGCACGCTCATCAGCAGCTCTTCGGCCTTCTTCAGGTCATCGGCGTTGTTGCTGTTCGGATCCAGCCCGAGATATTGCAGCGCCGCGGTGAGCATCTCGTCACCGGAATCCAGCATGGAAATGCCACAGCTGGCCAGTTTGGCGGCCACGTCAGGGTCGAATATCAGGTCCCAGGAATCCACCGGAGCATCGTCACCGAGGATGGCCTGTACCTTGTCGATGTTGTAACCGATGCCGTTGGTGCCCCACATGTATGGGATAGAGTACTGGCTGCCCGGGTCGATGGTTTCCATCTTGTCCATCAGCTCGGGGTTGAGGTTCTTCATGTTCGGCAGTTTGGCGTGATCCAGCTTCTGGTACACGCCGGCCTCGATCTGCTTGGTCAGAAAGTGGTTGGAGGGCACCACGATGTCGAAGCCGGAACGGCCGGTCAGCAGCTTGGCATCCACCACTTCGTTGGAGTCGTAGACATCGTAGGTCACCTTGATGTCGGTTTCCTTTTCGAAGTTGGCAATGGTGTCCTCGGCGATATAGTCGGACCAGTTATAGATCTTCAATTCGCCGGCAGCGTGCGCCGCGCTGGTGAACAACCCGGTAACGG
>JASJKW010000433.1:0-4616 GCA_037621305.1 Pseudomonas sp. | reverse complement strand
GCTGTTCGTGTTCGTGGTGATGATGCTCAACCTCGGCAACGACAGCCGGCATCAGGAGCGCCAGTGGCTGAGCGCACGCGGCTGGATAGGCCCGGGCATTCTCTCCGGCTTGCTGCTCGCACAGTTGCTCTATGTGCTGTTCAGTGAGCCCTCTTCCGGCACGGTGAGCGGCGCCAGTGTCGATGCCAAGGCGGTCGGCTTTGCCCTGTTCGGCCCCTACATACTGGCGGTCGAGCTCGCCGCGATGATGTTGCTGGCAGCCATGGTCACTGCCTTCCATATTGGACGCCACGAAGCCAAGGAGATCGCATGAGCGGTATACCCATGGAGCACGGCCTGGCGTTGGCCGCTGTGCTGTTCAGTCTTGGTCTGATCGGATTGATGGTCCGTCGCAACATTCTGTATGTGCTGATGAGTCTGGAGATCATGATGAACGCCGCCGCACTGGCCTTCGTCGTGGCTGGTGCCCGCTGGGAGCAGCCCGATGGTCAGGTGATGTTCATCATGGTGATCACGCTTGCCGCTGCCGAGGCCAGTATTGGTCTGGCAATTCTGCTGCAATTGTATCGCCGCTTCAGAACCCTGGATATTGATGCTGCCAGTGAGATGCGCGGATGAACATGCTATTTCTAACCCTGTTATTTCCGCTGATCGGCTTCCTGCTGCTGGCCTTCTCCCGCGGGCGCTGGTCGGAGAACACCTCGGCGCTGGTCGGCGTCGGCTCGGTTGGTCTGTCAGCGCTGGTCAGTGCCTGGATCATCTTCCAGTTCAGCACCGGCGCGCTGCAGGACGGCGCCTATATTCAGCTGCTCTGGCAATGGATGGCAGTGGGCAACTTCACTCCCAGCCTGACCCTGTATCTGGATGGTCTGTCCCTGACCATGCTTGGCGTGGTCACTGGCGTCGGTTTTCTGATCCACCTGTTTGCCAGCTGGTATGTGCGCGGTGAAGCCGGCTACTCGCGGTTCTTTGCCTACACCAACCTGTTCATCGCCAGCATGCTGTGCCTGATCCTGGCCGATGACCTGTTGTTCCTGTACCTGGGCTGGGAAGGCGTCGGTGTCTGCAGTTATTTGCTGATCGGCTTCTATTACACCAACCCCAACAATGGCAACGCGGCGCTCAAGGCCTTCCTGGTAACCCGGGTCGGCGACGTGCTGATGGCCTTCGGTCTGTTCATCCTGTTCGTGCAGCTGGGCACGCTGAATATTCAGGAGCTGCTGGTACAGGCGCCGTTGATGTTTGCCGAGGGTGATTTCTGGATCACTCTGGCAACCCTGTCGCTGCTGGGTGGTGCTGTGGGTAAATCCGCGCAGCTGCCGCTGCAGACCTGGTTGGCCGATGCCATGGCCGGTCCAACACCGGTGTCGGCGCTGATTCACGCGGCGACCATGGTGACCGCGGGCGTCTATCTGATCGCCCGTACTCACGGCCTGTTCCTGCTGACCCCAGACATCCTGCAACTGGTCGGTATCGTCGGTGGTGCTACTCTGGTGCTGGCTGGTTTTGCTGCACTGGTGCAGACCGATATCAAACGCATCCTCGCCTACTCGACCATGAGCCAGTTGGGTTACATGTTCCTGGCGCTGGGTGTCAGTGCCTGGGACGCAGCAATCTTCCACCTGATGACCCACGCCTTCTTCAAGGCGCTGCTGTTCCTCGCATCTGGTGCGGTGATCCATGCCTGCCACCACGAGCAGAACATCTTCCGCATGGGTGGTTTGTGGAAAAAGCTGCCGGTGGTTTACGCCAGCTTCATTGTCGGTGGCGCAGCGCTAGCTGCATTGCCGTTATTGACCGCCGGCTTCTACTCCAAGGATGAAATCCTCTGGGAAGCCTTCGCCAGCGGTAACAGCGCACTGCTGTACGCCGGTCTGCTGGGCGCCTTCCTGACCTCCATCTACACCTTCCGGCTGATCTTCGTGGTATTTCACGGCAAAGCCCAAACTGAAGCCCACCCGGGCAAGGGACTGGCACACAATCTGCCATTGATAGCGCTGATCATTCTCTCGACCTTTATCGGTGCCTTGATCACTCCGCCATTGGCGGGCGTTCTGCCGCAGAGCGTGGGGCATGCCGGTGGCGAAGGCCGCATCAGCCTTGAGGTAACCTCGGGCATTATCGCAGTGGCCGGCATCCTGCTGGCTGCCTGGCTGTATCTGGGGCGCCGCAATGTGGTCGAGGCAATCGGCAAGAGTGCGCCTGGGCGTTTTCTGACCGCCTGGTGGTTTGCCGCTTGGGGCTTCGACTGGTTGTACGACAAGATATTCGTGCAGCCCTATCTGTGGCTGACCCGCATCCTGCGTCGCGACCCGCTGGACCGCACCATCGGCCTGGTGCCGTTGCTGGCCCGTGGCAGTCACACCCTGCTTAGCCGCACCGAGAATGGCCAGATTCGCTGGTATGCCGCGTCCATCGCCGGTGGTGCCGTGCTGGTACTCGGCTTCCTGTTGCTGTCGGTCGTCTGATTATGAATTTATCTAAGGAAATGATCCCGTCATGATTTTGCCCTGGCTGGTCCTGATCCCCTTTATCGGCGGCCTGTTGTGCTGGCAAGCCGAACGCTTCAGCAGCACCCTGCCCCGCTGGCTGGCACTGCTGACCATGGGTCTGGTGTTGGTTCTGAGCCTCTGGCTCTGGGTCAGCAAAGACTACTCGCTGGCTGCCGTGACCGGCGGCGTGCCGGTCTGGACACTTGAGTTCAAGCACGTCTGGATCGAGCGCTTCGGCATCAACCTGCACCTGGCGCTGGACGGTCTGTCGCTGTTGATGCTGATCCTCACCGGTATCCTCGGCGTGCTGTCGGTACTCTGCTCCTGGAACGAGATTCAGCACCGTATCGGTTTCTTCCACCTCAACCTGATGTGGATTCTGGGTGGCGTGGCCGGTGTGTTCCTGGCCATGGACCTGTTCCTGTTCTTCTTCTTCTGGGAAATGATGCTGGTGCCGATGTACTTCCTCATTGCGCTCTGGGGTCATAGCGGCGAAGGCAAGAAGACGCGGATTACCGCAGCGACCAAGTTCTTCATCTTCACCCAGGCCAGCGGTCTGATCATGCTGGTGGCGATTCTCGGCCTGGTGTTGTTCAACTTCAGCCAGACCGGTGTGCTGACCTTCGCCTATGGCGATTTGCTGGACGTCGAGATGCCGGCGGGTGTGGAATACGTCCTGATGCTGGGTTTCTTCATCGCCTTTGCAGTGAAGTTCCCCATAGTACCGCTGCACTCCTGGCTACCGGATGCCCACGCCCAGGCGCCCACTGCCGGCTCGGTGGATCTGGCGGGTATCCTGCTGAAAACGGCGGCCTACGGCATGCTGCGCTTTGCGTTGCCGCTGTTCCCCAATGCCTCGGTGGAGTTCGCCCCGATTGCCATGACCCTGGGTCTGATTGGCATTTTCTACGGTGCCATCCTGTCCTTTGCCCAGACCGATATCAAACGGCTGGTGGCCTATTCCAGTATCTCGCATATGGGTTTTGTGCTGATCGGTATCTACGCCAGCACCCAACTGGCACTGCAAGGTGCGGTGATACAGATGCTCGCCCACGGTCTGTCAGCTGCCGCGCTGTTTATTCTGTGCGGCCAACTCTATGAGCGGATTCATACCCGTGACATGCGCAAGATGGGCGGACTCTGGGCACGCCTGCCGTATCTGCCGGCATTGAGCCTGTTCTTCGCCATTGCCTCGCTGGGTATGCCCGGTACCGGTAACTTTGTCGGTGAGTTCCTGATTCTGTTCGGCAGCTTCGCTGACAACCCCTGGGTAGTGGTGATTGCCACCTTCGGACTGGTGCTGGCCTCGGCCTACTCGCTGATCATGATTCACCGCGCCTACTTTGGTGCCACCCGTTCCGGCGACGCCCTGCGCGGCCTGAATACCCGTGAGCTGATCATGGTGCTATCACTGGTCGTCTTGCTGGTGGCTTTGGGGCTGTACCCACAACCGCTGCTGGACACCTCCGCCGCAAGCATGAGCGGTGTTCAACACTGGCTCAGCGATGCGCTCTCCAATCTTGTTCCGGCCCGACAGCAGTTTGATGGAAAATGACACTATGCAATTTACCCTGTCCCACTTCACCGCGCTGCTGCCACTGCTGATCGTCGGTATCACGGCCATTGTGGTCATGCTGGCCATCTCCTGGCGGCGCCAGCATGACTTCACCTTCGTTTTGACGGCGGTGGGCTTGAACCTGGCTCTTCTGGCGCTGATCCCGGCGCTGCAGGTGGCGCCGCTGGAAGTAACCTCACTCATGCACGTGGATCGTTTCGCGTTGCTGTACATGGGGATCATCCTGGTCGCCACGCTGGCCTGCGCCACCCTGGTGCATGCCTATCTGGGCAAGACCAACACCGGCGAAGGCTTCCCCGGTAACCGCGAGGAAATGTATCTGCTGATGCTGCTGGCGGCGGCTGGCGGTCTGGTGATGGTGGCTGCCTCGCATCTGGCTACCTTGTTCATTGGTCTGGAGCTGTTGTCGGTGCCGGTCTACGGCATGGTCGCCTACGCCTTCTTCAACAAGCGCTCATTGGAAGCCGGCATCAAATACATGGTGCTATCGGCCGCCGGCTCGGCCTTCCTGCTGTTCGGCATGGCACTGGCCTACGCGGAATCCGGTA
>JASJKW010000432.1:0-3630 GCA_037621305.1 Pseudomonas sp. | reverse complement strand
GAACTCGGTCTCGGCGACTGCATCGACTGCACCATGTGCGTACAGGTCTGCCCCACCGGCATCGACATCCGCGATGGTCTGCAGCATGAGTGCATTCAGTGCGCCGCCTGTATCGATGCCTGTGACGAAGTCATGGACAAGATGGACTACCCGCGTGGCCTGATTCGCTATACCACCGAGAGCAACATGGCCGGGCAGAAAACCCGCATCCTGCGTCCGCGCCTGATCGGTTATGGCATAGCGCTGGCGATCATGATCGGCATGTTCATCCTCACCATCGGCAACATGGCTCAGGTGAGCCTGGATGTGCAGCGCGACCGAAACGTTCTGTATCGGGAAGCGCGTGGCGGTGCCATCGAAAACGTGTACATAATCAAGGTCATGAACAAAGGTCAGCAAACCCGCACCTTCAATCTGACGGTGGAAGGCCATCCGGAGCTGAACCTGCAACTGGCCAATGACCGTCTGACCATCCAGTCCAGCAGCCTGCTGCAGGTGCCGGTCAACGTGCAGCTGGACCCCGAGTTCATGCAAGGTACCAATATGCCGATCACCTTCATCGTTACGGCGGCAGATGACGAGAGCATCTCAGCGACGTCCGAGAGCCGCTTCATGGGCCCGACAATCAGGTAATAAACATGCAACACGACGAAAACATACCACCCTGGTACAAGCAGTTCTGGCCCTGGTTTCTGATCAGCATTCTGGCGTTTGCCGTGGTCATCGGGCTGGGCCTGCTGTACGTGTCCATGCTCAATCCCGACAGCATGGTGCGTGACAACTATTACAAGGAAGGCCGGGCGATCAACATGCACATGGGCCGTGACCACCTGGCCAGCGAGCTGGGTCTGAGCGCCCAGTTCTCGGTCGACGAGCTGACCGGGGACATCAGCCTGGCACTGGACGGTGAGCTGGAGCAGCTGCCGCCCCGTCTACAGCTCGAGCTCATCTCGCCGACCCATGCCGAGCGTGACCGCACACTGATGCTGCAGCAGATTTCCGGCAATCACTATACCGGTCAGCTGGAGCGCGGGATTCAGGGCCGGCATTACATTGACCTCAGCGATCCGGCCATGCCCGGTGAAGACGGCTGGCGCCTGACCGGCGAGATCACCTTGGTCATGGGGCAGCAGCACCAGCTCTCCGCAAAATGACCCAACCCACGCCTTGCTATCACTGCGGCGAACCGGTTCCAGCCGGTTCGTCGTGGTTCAGCACCCTTCTGGGTGAACAGCGCGCCATGTGCTGTCCCGGCTGCCAGGCAGTGGCTGATGCCATCGTTGCTGGCGGGCTTGAGTCCTACTATTCGCACCGCACGGAAAACTCCGCCAATCCCGAAGCCTTGCCACAGTCTCTGCAGGATGAGCTGGAACTGCTCGACCGCAGCGATGTGCAACAGCGCTATGTACACAGCAACGGCGATCAGCAGCAGATCCAGCTGCTGATTGAAGGCATCAGTTGCGCCGCCTGCGGCTGGCTGATTGAAAAGCGCCTGCAACAGATGCCCGGGGTTATCGAGGCCAACCTCAATCTCGGCAACAATCGCCTGAACCTCAGCTGGGACGCCACCCAGAACCGACTGTCCGCCCTGCTCGGCGAGATCAAGCGCATCGGCTATGTCGGTCATCCCTATGAACCGGACAAGGCCAGCGAGCAGATCGCCCTGGAAAACCGCCGCTATCTGCGCCGCCTCGGTCTCGCCGGGCTGATGTTCATGCAGGTGATGATGGCAACCATGGCCCTGTGGGATGGCTTCAATCAGGACGTGACCCCGCAGATGGCCGTCACCCTGCGCTGGGCGGCGTTGCTGATGACCACGCCGGTGGTGCTTTACAGTTGCGCGCCCTTCTTCCTCGGCGCCTGGCGGGATATGAAAAACCGCCGATTGAGCATGGACGTCTCAGTGTCGCTGGCCATTGGCGGAGCCTATCTGGCCGGTATCTGGGCGACGCTGACCAGCTCCGGCGAAATCTATTTCGATTCCGTGGTCATGTTTGCCTTCTTCCTGCTGGCCGGCCGTTATCTGGAACGCCGCGCGCGCCAGCGCACGGTGGAAAGCACCGCCAAGCTGGTCAACCTGCTGCCGCCCAGCACCATCCGACTGGATGACGCCGGCCAACCCCAGCGCATCATGCTGGATGAAGTGCGCCCCGGCGACCTGCTGGAAATCAAGCCGGGGGAAAGCATCCCCGCCGATGGCATCATCACCCGTGGTCTGAGCAGCATCGACGAATCGGCACTCTCCGGCGAGTACCTGCCACTGGCCAAACAGCTGGGCGATCGCGTCACTGCCGGCACCCTGAATGTGGAAGGGCCACTGCAGATTCAGGTCAGTGCGGTGGGCAACGAAACACGCCTGTCGGCCATTGTCCGGCTGCTGGAACGGGCCCAGGCCGACAAACCCCGCCTGGCGCGTCTCGCCGATCAGGTCGCGCAGTATTTTCTGATCATCGTACTGCTTTCCATTGTCGTGGTCGGCGGTCTCTGGTGGTGGCAGGTCGACGGTGACACCGCGTTCTGGATCATCATCGCCATGCTGGTCGCCACCTGCCCCTGCGCCCTGTCACTGGCCACGCCTACCGCGCTCACCACCGCCACCGGCAGCCTGCAGAAGCTTGGCCTGCTGATCACCCGCGGTCATGTGCTGGAAGGTTTGAACAAGGTCGACACCGTGATTCTCGACAAGACCGGGACGCTGACCGAAGGACGCATGACCCTGGAGCGGGTTCTACCCTTCCCCGGCCATGACGGCGACCTGGCGCTGCAGCAGGCACGCATGATCGAATCCCGCTCCGAGCACCCGATTGCCCGCGCCTTCGGCCGCAGCGCCGCCCAGGCCGACAGCGTCACCAGTCATCCGGGGCTGGGTCTGGAAGGCCTGTGCGGCGAGCAACTGCTGCGCATCGGCAAGCCCCAGTATGTTGCCGAGCTGGGCAACTGGATTGCCCCCGAGGTACCCGAGCAGGCTGGCCAATGGTTGCTGATGGGCGACGGTGACGGCCCGATTGCCTGGTTCGTGCTGAATGACCGGCTGCGAGCCGATGCCGGCGCGCTGATCACCAACCTCAAGACCCGCGGCATGCGCGTCGTGCTATTGTCGGGTGACCACGCTCCGGTGGTTGAGCGCATGGCGCAGACGCTGGGCATCGAAGAGGCGATCGGCAATGCCACCCCGGCGGACAAGCTGGCCTTCGTTCAGCAATTGCAGAGTCAGGGTGCCAAGGTGCTGATGCTGGGTGATGGGGTGAATGACGTACCGGTGCTGGCCAGTGCCGATATTTCCGTAGCCATGGGCGAAGCATCCGATCTGGCCAAGACCAGCGCCGATGCAGTACTGCTCAGCAGTCATCTGCATGTACTGACGGATTCCTTTGTGGTGGCGGCAAACACCCGCCGGATCATGATCCAGAACCTGTTCTGGGCAGGCGCCTATAATGCGGGAATACTGCCACTGGCCGCCCTCGGCATGGTGTCCCCCGCGCTGGCCGCGGCTGGCATGTCGGCCAGCTCGCTGCTGGTGGTACTCAATGCGCTGCGTCTCAATCGTTTGCCCCGTAGCCCGCAGCGCCTGAAGCCCACTCCTCTACAGGAGCAGACTGCATGACCATTCTCTATATCCTGGTGCCGGTC
>JASJKW010000431.1:0-3441 GCA_037621305.1 Pseudomonas sp. | reverse complement strand
TGCTCATTGGCAATCCTTTCGCAGTTGTCGGGTATAAATGTAGTCGCTGAGCTGAAATGCGCCATCCGCAAACCCGTGCGCCAGACTGCTACACTTGCTCGCCTGATCGGGAGCCATTTCCCGACATACGTGGGGAAACGTCGATGGTTGTTGTGAATGCCCTGATGCCCGTTTTTGGTCTGATACTTCTGGGTTGGTTTCTCGGTGCGCGCCGTATCATCCCGACCGAGGGACACAAGACGCTGGGCATCATCACCTTCAAACTGTTCATGCCCGTCCTGCTGTTCTCTGGCCTGGCCCGGGCAAACCTGCTCGACGCGCTTTCCCCCTTACTCTTGATGCGCTATTACATCCCGGCCTTCGTGGTCTTTATCGCCATTAATCTGTGGATGCATCGACGGCTGGGAAGGCCTTCTTCCATGGGGCTCGCAGCCAGCTATTCGAACAACGTCCTGGTAGGTATACCCGTGATCACGGTGATGCTGGGCGTGGAAAGCCTGGTTTACCTATTCGCCATCCTGGTATTTCACAGTCTGCTGTTGTTCACTTTGCAGAGTGTCTACAACGCCTTCTGGGGAAACCGGGGCGAAAAGATCAATTGGCTCGGACTGCTCTCCAGTCTGGCCAACCCGCTGATCATCGGGCTGTTCCTTGGCGCATTGGTGAACCTGTCCGGGCTGACTATCCCTGGACCACTGTGGCGTATCGTGGAAATGCTCGCTGCGGCGGCGTTGCCTACCGCCTTGCTGATGCTTGGCATGAGTCTGGCCAGCTATCGGCTCTATCTGAGCGGTACCATGGCACTGCTGACGACCGCCAAGCTGGTGATATTTCCACTGCTGGTACTCGGCACGGGGTGGCTGCTACCGGGGCTGACTGCTGATGCCCGTACCGTCCTGGTATTGATGGCGGCCTGTCCCACCGGCATCAATGTGCTGGCATTTTCAATGGGGCAGGAGGATACGCGTATCCTCGGGTCGGTGATTTTTCTCTCAACGGTCATGGCAGCCGTCACGCTACCAATCTGGCTGATGGTTCTAGCTGCGTGATTTCGCCGAGATCATGCGGGTAGTAAAACTATCTGAATACCGGCAAAAAGTACGTAAATCCCCTGTTTGTTTTCTGTTACACAGGAGAATTGACCGCGCTTAATGCTGTTTTTTTCAAATACCATACAAAAGTCTACTTGCTCTTGGTGTATGCTTGCCCCCGATTTTTCGATTGAATAAAACAAACAAGTAGGAAAAAGGAGACCCCCATGCCGGTCAGTCTGTTTGTTCCCGGGGAAACACGCGATAATGAAAAGCGTGTCGCTCTGGTCCCCTCCGTTGCCGCTAAATTGGCAAAGCTGGGCATTGAATGCTCCTTGCAACCAGGTGCAGGCCTGGCGGCGAGAATTCCCGATAGCGCCTTTGAGAATGAAGGTGTGCAGATCACTTCTGCACCGGCTAATGCTCAGCTGATTTTCCGCGTGCAACCGCCGGAACTGTCTGACATAGAACAAATGGCACCGGGTACGGTGTTGTGCTGCTTCGTTTACGCGCACCGCGAGCCAGAGATCGTCAAGGCGCTGCGTGATCGTCAGATCACCTGCTTCGCCATGGAGCTGGTTCCCCGTATCACTCGCGCTCAGGCGATGGACGCTCTGTCCTCCCAGGCGGCGCTGACCGGCTATGCTGCCGGCCTCATGGCTGCTACCAGTCTCAACCGCATTCTTCCTATGATGACTACCGCTGTGGGCTCTCTGCGTCCGGCCAAGGTGCTGGTCATGGGTGCCGGGGTTGCTGGTCTGCAGGCGCTGGCAACAGCCAAGCGTCTGGGTGCCATGATCGAAGGCTATGACGTGCGTGCCGAGGTGAAGGAGCAGGTTGAGTCGGTTGGCGGCAAGTTTGTCGATACCGGCGTCTCCGCGAGCGGCGAGGGTGGTTATGCCCGTGAGCTGACTGATGAGGAAAAAGCGCAGGTCGAGAAGGTCGTCACTCGTCACATTCAACAGGCCGATGCGGTGATCACCACTGCAGCGATCCCGGGTCGTCCCAGTCCGAAAATCATCAGCGAAGCTCAGATCATGGGCATGAAGCCTGGCTCCGTGATCATCGACCTGGCGGCCGAAGGTGGCGGCAATACACCGCTGACCGTTCCCGGCGAAACCGTTGAAGTCGGTCCAGTAAGCATTGTGGCGCCACTGAACGTGCCGAGCCGCCTGGCTGAGCACGCATCGGAACTCTACGCGCGCAACCTGCAGAACCTGGTTGGCCTGATGGTCAAGGATGGCGAGCTGAGCATCGACTGGGAAGATGAGATCCTGGCCGGCGCGGTATTGACGCATGCCGGTGAAATCCGTAACGAGGCCGCACGCAAGGCCCTTGAACCTGTCGAGGCATAATCATGGATCCAGTAACTACCATTACCGGCTTTGTGGCCCTGTATATCTTCATGCTGGCCGCTTTCACCGGATACGAAATCATCGGCCGTGTTCCGGCCATTCTGCACACGCCGCTGATGTCCGGCTCCAACTTCATCCACGGCATTGTTGTGGTGGGCGCCATGTGGGCACTGCTGAACGCAGGCAGCACCCTGGAGCAGGTTATCGGCTTTTTCGGCGTACTGCTCGGCGCGGGTAATGCCGCCGGCGGCTATGTGGTGACTGAGCGCATGCTGGAGATGTTCAAACCCAGCAACAAGCGCCCCGGCACAGCGGACAAGGAATAATATCCAATGAGTCAATTTATAATCGAAGCCGTTTATTTCCTCACGGCATTGCTGTTTGTTTATGGTTTGAAGCGCATGGCCAGCCCGGTCACCGCGCGCTCCGGTATCCTGATTGCCGGTATCGGTATGGTGCTGGCGGTTCTGGCGGCCTTCCTGTACGGCTTTGATGTACGTGAAGCAGCGCAAGAGCACTTGACCATGAACGTGGCTCTGGTGCTGATCGCATTGGGCCTGGGTCTGGGTTGGGCCTGGTACAGCGGCAAGAAGGTCGCCATGACCGACATGCCACAGATGGTCGCCCTGTATAACGGTATGGGGGGTGGTGCTGCGGCGGCGATCGCGGCAACCGAACTGTTCTCCGGCAACGCGCAGGCTCATGGCGTGGTGGTTTCCGTGCTGGCCGTGCTGGGCGGCCTGATTGGCGCCGTAGCATTGTCCGGTTCACTGATCGCCTGGGCCAAGCTCGACGGTCGCATGAACAAGACCCTGCGTCTGCCGGCGCAACAGTGGATCAACGGTCTGCTGTTCCTGGGTTCGCTGGGGCTGGGTGCGGCTATCGTCACATCCGGCATCAACGGTGCCATCTCCGTCCCGATGATCACTGTCTTCTTCATCCTCGCACTGTTGCTGGGTGTACTGCTGACCACGCCGATCGGTGGCGCTGATATGCCGGTGGTGATCTCCCTGTACAACGCCTTCACCGGTCTGGCGGTTGCCTTCGAAGGCTTC
>JASJKW010000430.1:0-2793 GCA_037621305.1 Pseudomonas sp. | reverse complement strand
CGAGTCAATAGACCTCTGACCGCCCTGCAATGATGCACAACGCACCATTCAAAGCCATTCTCGAACATCCATGACAATCCCTTATCATGGGCTTTACAGGCGAATCGCAATGGTTTTGTGGTTGTTATTCTTTGTTGCTATTGTATGAAAAATTGAACAAGCAACTCTGCAAAAGTGACAGTATGTTTGATATCCGCACGTCGCTGATTGTCACTGTCTGCTCCGATACTGCTGTAATGAATTTGGGCCCAAGAGGACTGTATGAACAAGATTGAAGCTTTTCTCAAGGAACACAGAATCACCGAAGTCGAGTGCATGGTCAGCGACCTCACCGGCATTGCCCGCGGCAAGATCGCCCCGACGGCCAAGTTCATATCTGAAAAAGGCATGCGTCTGCCGGAAAGTATTCTGCTGCAGTCGGTGACCGGCGATTATGTCGAAGATGACATCTATTATGACCTGCTGGACCCAGCGGATATCGACATGATCTGCAAGCCGGATGACGACGGTATCTATCTGGTGCCCTGGGCGATCGAGCCGACCGCGCAGATCATCCACGACTGCTATGACAAGCAGGGCGAGCCCATCGAGATGTCGCCGCGCAACATATTGAAGAAGGTCCTGCGGCTGTATACCGAGAAAGGCTGGAAGCCGTTGGTAGCGCCGGAAATGGAGTTCTATCTGACCAAGCGCAACGATGACCCCGATCTGCCGCTGCAGCCACCGATTGGTCGTTCCGGTCGTCAGGAGACCGGGCGCCAGTCCTTCTCGATCGATGCCGCCAACGAGTTCGACCCGCTGTTCGAGGATATGTACGACTGGTGCGAGGCTCAGGGCCTGGATCTGGATACGCTGATCCATGAAGAAGGCACGGCGCAGATGGAGATCAACTTCCGTCATGGCGACCCGCTGCACCTGGCCGACCAGGTGCTGGTGTTCAAGCGCACCATGCGCGAGGCCGCGCTCAAGCACGATGTGACCGCCACCTTCATGGCCAAGCCGATCACCAACGAGCCAGGTAGCGCCATGCACCTGCACCAGAGCATCGTTGATGCCGTGACCGGAGAGAACATCTTCTCCAATGCCGACGGCAACATGAGCCAGCTGTTTCTGCATTACATCGGCGGCATGCAGCGCTACATCCCTGAGGTATTGCCGCTGTTCGCACCGAACGTCAACTCGTTCCGGCGCTTTCTGCCCGATACCTCGGCGCCGGTCAACGTGGAATGGGGCGTGGAAAACCGCACCGCCGGGCTGCGCGTACCGGACTCCACACCGCAGAACATGCGCCTGGAAAACCGTCTGCCCGGCGCCGACGCCAACCCCTACATTGCCATTGCCGCCAGCCTGCTGTGCGGCTATCTGGGTATGGTCAACTCGATCGAGCCGACTGCGCCGGTACAGGGCCGGGCCTATGAAAGACGCAACCTGCGCCTGCCCTTCTCCCTGGAGTCGGCCCTTGAACGCATGGAGATGTGTACTGACATCCAGGAAGTACTGGGTGAAAAATTCTGCCGCGGTTATATCGCCGTCAAACGTGTGGAAAACGAAAACTACAAGCGTGTCATCAGCTCCTGGGAAAGGGAGTTCTTGTTGTTGAGCGTCTAGGGTCTGTTGACGCCAGCAGGCCGTCATTCATTCAACGGAGCAGAGGATTACCGTCATGACCAAACCTACCACCGCTGAACTGCAGGCCATGGATGCTGCTCACTATCTGCATCCTTTCACTGACCACAAGGCGCTGGGCGCCCGTGGTACGCGTATCATCGAACGCGCCTCGGGCGTTCACCTGTGGGACAGCGACGGCAACCGTATTCTCGACGGCATGGCCGGCCTCTGGTGCGTCAACATCGGCTATGGACGTACCGAGCTGGCCGAAGCAGCGTACCGGCAGATGCTCGAACTGCCCTATGCCAACAGTTTCTTCCAGTGCACCAACTCACCCGCAGTACAGCTCGCCAGTGCGATAGCCGAACAGGCGCCGGCGCACATGAACCATGTTTTCTTCACCGGCTCCGGCTCTGAGGCCAATGACACCGTGCTGCGCATGGTGCGCCGCTACTGGGACCTGCAGGGCCAACCTGAGAAGAAGACCATCATCGGTCGCATCAACGGCTACCACGGCTCCACCGTCGCCGGCGCCAGCCTCGGCGGTATGTCGGTAATGCATGAACAGGGCGACTTGCCCATCCCCGGTATCGTGCATATCGCCCAGCCCTATTGGTATGGCGAAGGCGGCGACATGAACGAGAACGAGTTTGGGCTGTGGGCAGCTCGTCAGCTGGAGGAAAAGATTCTTCAGGTGGGCACCGACAAGGTCGCCGCCTTCATCGCCGAGCCCATTCAGGGTGCTGGCGGGGTCATCATTCCCCCTTCCACCTACTGGCCGGAGATCAAACGCATCGTCGACAAGTACGGCATCCTGCTGGTAGTTGATGAGGTGATCTGTGGTTTTGGCCGTACCGGTGAATGGTTCGGTAGCCAGCACTTCGACCTGCAACCGGACTTCATGTCCATCGCCAAAGGCATGACGTCCGGCTACCTGCCCATGGGTGGGGTGATCGTCGGCAGTCGCGTAGCCAATTGCCTGATCGACAATGGCGGTGAGTTTTTCCACGGCTACACTTACTCAGGTCACCCTGTGGCCGCCGCGGTCGGCCTGGAAAACCTGCGTATCCTGCGCGAGGAAAAGATAGTCGACTATGCTCGTAACGAAGCGGCACCCTATCTGCAGCAAAAAATAGCAGGCCTGGCGGAACATCCACTGGTCGGTGAGGTACGCGGTACCGGCAT
>JASJKW010000429.1:0-5239 GCA_037621305.1 Pseudomonas sp. | reverse complement strand
GTCGTGGGTGATGAACAACACCGCACCGCGAAACTCCAGCAGTACCTGTTCCAACCAGGCGATGGTATGGATATCCAGGTGGTTGGTCGGTTCGTCGAGCAGCAATACATCCGGCTCGCCTACCAGCGCCTGCGCCAGCAGCACCCGACGACGCCAGCCACCGGACAGCTCAGCCATGGTTTTTTCCGCAGGCAGTCCCAGGCGCGTCAGCGTGGTCTCGACCAGCTGATTCAAACGCCAGCCATCCTTCGATTCCAGACGGCCCTGCACCTTTTCCAGTCGCGCCAGCTCAGCCTCGCCCATCTCGCCGTGCACCAGGCTGTGATATTCAGCAAGCAATTCACCGACGCCATCCAGGCCGGCAGCGACTACGTCGTACACCTTCATGTCCCCCGCTTCCGGGAGCTCCTGAGGCAGTTGGCCGATCTTCAGACCAGGGGCCAGCCACAATTCGCCCTCATCGGCCGGCTGCTCACCGGAGACCAGGCGGAACAGGCTGGATTTGCCGGCACCGTTACGACCGATCAGGCAGACACGCTCGCCTCGATCAAGTTGAAAGCTGACTTTGTCGAGCAGTGGGTTCAGACCGTAGGCCAGGGAAACATCGGTAAAGGAAAGCAGAGCCATATCACACCTTTTGATCATTCAGGCCCGCATTCTACCTGCAGGCTGTTGCAGCTGCATGTTTATTGCGGCTGCTGCTTTGAAGGCCCTGCTCAAACAGCTAAGCTGTAACCCACGAACCCGTGGCATGGAAGCCCTCTCGGAACAACGTCTTACGCCCTCCCAGACAGGATAATCATGCTGCGGCTAATGAAACGACCACTGATCAGACTACCTCGCCTGCTGTGCGCAGCGCTTATGCTGTCGAGCCTGCCAGCCCAGGCGGACCGACTCAGCGAACAACGCATTCAGTACAATCAAGCACAGAGCGCCCTGGCCGCGGGTGACCTCTCCCGCTTCGAAACGCTCAAGGCTGGCCTGGCTGACTATCCACTGCAGCCTTATCTGGTGCTGGCTTCCCTGCGCAAGCGGCTGGATTACGCGCCGCATCAGGAGATCGAACAGTTTTTCACCGCCCATGGCGACCTGCCCACTGCCGGCGGCCTGAAGCAGAGCTGGCTCAAGCGTCTTGCAGAAGAACAGGACTGGCCACGGCTACGCCGCCACGTGGATACCGAGACGCTGACGGCCGAGCTGGAATGCCCCCTGGTGATGCACACCTGGAATGAAGGGAAATCCGAGCAGGCCATGCAGCGTGCGGCAGCCCTCTGGACCGTCGGCCAATCGCAGCCTGATGCCTGCGACCCGCTTTTCACGCGCTGGATCGCTGCTGGCGGGCTGACCGATGATCTCGTCTGGGAACGTATTCGCCTGGCACTGCTGCACCGTCAGGACGGGCTGGCCAAGTACCTGACGCGGCAGATGTCGGGGTCATCGGTACTGGCCGAACGCTTTGTCGCCACCGCCAGCGATCCCAAGCAGCTCAATCAGTTCAGTCGTTACCAACCCAGCGCCAGTCAGCCGCTGGAAAAACTTACGGACATGGTAACGGTATCCCTGCGCCGTTTGGGGCGTGATGATGCCAACGCCGCCCTCGCCCTGTGGCCGCATTACCAGCACCTGCCCTTTACTGACGAGGAACGCCTTGCGCTGACCCGTGATATCGGTGTCCGCCTGGCCCGTCGTTATCAGCCGGAGGCGCTTGCCTTCATGGCCGCCAATGATCCGCACATGCAGGACGACACCATTACCGAATGGCGTGGTCGGCTTGCGTTGCGTACCGGGCACTGGCACAGCGTGCAGGATCTGACACGCACTATGCCCGAGCACTTGCGTGAGCATAGCCGCTGGCGTTATTGGCGACTGCGCAGCAGTCAGTTGACCGATACCAAGGCCGGAGAGCTGCAGAGTGAATATGCGCAGTTGGCCGGAGAGCGGGACTTCTACGGCTTTCTCGCCGCCGAGCGGAGCCGTCAGCCTTATGCGACCAACCACCAGCCCGTGCCCATTGATCCGCGCGCCGCGGCCCGTGTGCAAAATACAGCAGGTATCATCCGAGCCCGGGAATTCTTTGCCCGTGGCGAATACGTCAACGCCCGCCGTGAGTGGTATCACGTCGAGCGTCTGTTCAGTCGCGAAGAGCTGATTGCCCAGGCCAGCCTGGCCCGGCAGATGGATTGGTACTTCCCGGCGATTCGCGGCATCAGCAAGGCGCAGCACTGGGATGACCTGGATATCCGCTTTCCTCTGGCCTATCGCGAGCCCATCGTCGAGCAGGCACGACTACGCCAGTTGAATTCGACCTGGGTCTACGCCATCACCCGGCAGGAGAGTGGTTTCATGACGGATGCCCGGTCGCACGCCGGCGCCCTGGGGCTGATGCAATTGATGCCTGCCACCGCCCGGGAAACCGCGCGTCGCTATGACATTCCGCTGGGCAATACCAATGAGGTTCTGCTGCCCGAACGCAACATTGCTCTGGGCACCGCTTACCTGTCACAGCTGTACAGCCAGTTCAATGGCAACCGGGTACTCGCATCCGCCGCCTACAACGCCGGCCCCGGACGGGTACGTCAGTGGACCAGAGACATGCCGGCGTTACCTTCGGACATATGGATAGAGACAATCCCCTTCGACGAGACAAGAGCCTACGTCCAGGCGGTGTTGACCTACGGGGTGATCTACGGAGAAAAACTGGGGATCAAGCAATCGGTGATGGAGCAGCATGAACGCTACGTGGAGTAAGTTGGACATAGCGATGGACCTGAACGGCAGGAGCGGGCTTGCCCGCTCCTGCAAAGGCTGCCGCTCCTAAAGCGGACCAGCCTCGGTCGGGCAATCAGTAGTAGGCGTTTTCCTTGACGGTATGGTCCGTCACATCCCGCACGCCATTGAGCTCGGGAATCCGCGCTACCAGCGTCTTCTCGATACCTTCCTTCAACGTCACATCGACCATGCCGCAGCCCTGACAACCACCACCGAACTGCAGCACGGCAATGCCGTCTTCAACCACATCAATCAACTTGATCTCACCACCATGACTTGCCAGACCAGGGTTGATCTCGGTCTGCAGCAGGTAGTTGATGCGGTCGTTCAGCGGGCTGTCATCGTTGACCATGGGCACCTTGGCGTTGGGCGCCTTGATGGTCAACTGACCACCCATACGATCAGTGGCGTAGTCGACAACGGCATCTTCCAGGAAAGGTTCGCTGGTGGCATCCAGCCAGACGCGGAGTATCGGCAGGTTGATGACTGTATCTTCGGGCTTCTCTTCACCTGGCTTGCAATAGGCAATACAAGTCTCGGCGTAGGGCGTGCCGGGCTGGGTGATGAACACACGAATACCGATACCGTCTGTGTCCTGCTTGGATAACAAGTCCGCCAGATAGGTCTGGGCCGTCTCGGTAAAGTGAATGCCTGCCATGAAATGCCTCGTGATTCGATGTCTTGATGCCTGATAGTGTACGGGATACGCGCCTGCGAATAAAGTCCCACCTTTTCACTTGGTTATTATCTTGCCACAGATGTTCCGCTTGAATGAAATCCATGTTGCCCTTGAATAGCTTTCATTCAGCGGCGGGCGTCTTCTGGTAAACTGCGCTGTTGTGTACATCATTGATTCTGGAGTTTCCATGTCTGACCTGACCACCCGTTTGAACGCTCTGAATGAGGCTCTGCGCCAGCGCATCCTGATACTCGACGGGGGCATGGGCACCATGATCCAGAGTTTCAAGCTCGAGGAAGCGGACTTTCGTGGCGAGCGCTTCGCGGACTGGCACCGGGACGTTAAAGGCAATAACGACCTGCTGATCCTGTCCCGTCCGGACGTGATCGCCGATATCGAGCGCGCCTACCTGGATGCTGGCTCGGATATCATTGAAACCAACACCTTCAACTCCACCCGCGTGTCCCAGTCCGACTACGGCATGGAAGAGCTGGCCTACGAGCTGAACTTTGAAGGCGCGCGCATTGCCCGCCGGGTGTGTGATGAAAAGACTCTGGAGACCCCGAACAAGCCGCGCTTTGTTGCAGGGGTTCTCGGGCCAACCAGCCGCACCTGTTCCCTGTCTCCAGACGTAAACAACCCCGGCTACCGCAACACCTCCTTCGATGCTCTGGTACAGGACTACAGCGAAGCCACTCGCGGCCTGATCGCAGGCGGCGCTGATCTGATCATGATCGAAACCATCTTTGACACGCTCAACGCCAAGGCGGCCATTTTTGCGGTGCAAGGGGTATTCGAGGAACTGGGTGTCGAGCTGCCGATCATGATTTCCGGCACCATCACCGACGCATCCGGTCGTACCCTGTCCGGCCAGACTACCGAAGCCTTCTGGAACTCGATTCGTCATGCCAACCCCATCTCGGTCGGCCTGAACTGCGCCTTGGGTGCCAGGGAGCTGCGTCCTTATCTGGAGGAACTATCCAACAAGGCCGATACCTACGTGTCCGCCCACCCCAACGCCGGCCTGCCGAATGCCTTTGGTGAGTACGACGAAGGCGCTGCAGAGACCGCCGGGCTGGTAGCCGAATTTGCCCAGTCCGGCTTCGTCAACATCGTTGGTGGCTGCTGCGGTACCACGCCCGAGCACATCCGCGCCATCGCTGAAGCCGTGAAAGACATTGCTCCACGACAGATCCCGGATATCCCCAAAGCCTGCCGTCTGTCTGGCCTGGAGCCGTTCACCATCGATCGCAACTCGCTGTTCGTGAACGTTGGTGAGCGCACCAACATCACTGGCAGCGCCAAGTTCGCCCGACTGATCCGTGATGATAACTACACCGAGGCGCTGGAAGTCGCTCTGCAGCAGGTCGAAGCCGGCGCCCAGGTGATCGACATCAACATGGATGAGGGCATGCTGGATTCGAAGAAGGCCATGGTGACCTTCCTCAATCTGATTGCCGGCGAGCCGGATATTTCCCGGGTGCCGATCATGCTCGACTCCTCGAAGTGGGAGATCATCGAAGCCGGCCTCAAGTGCATCCAGGGCAAGGGCATCGTCAACTCCATCTCGATGAAGGAAGGTGTTGAAGAGTTCAAGGCCCACGCACGGCTGTGCAAGCGCTACGGCGCTGCGGTCGTGGTCATGGCCTTTGACGAAACCGGACAGGCCGACACCGCCGCCCGCAAGCGCGAAATCTGCCAACGCTCCTACGACATTCTGGTCAACGAAGTCGGCTTCCCACCGGAAGACATCATCTTCGACCCGAACATCTTTGCCGTGGCTACCGGCAT
>JASJKW010000428.1:0-8813 GCA_037621305.1 Pseudomonas sp. | reverse complement strand
CGAGCAACTGGGTATCAGCGTCAAGACCGTAGACCTGTACCGCTCGCGGGTAATGAAGCGAATGCAGGCGGATAGTCTGCCGGCGTTGGTGGGGATGGCGATTGGCGTGGGGGTGGTGGAGGCGATCGGGCTAAGGGCTTTATGACTAAAGAACACCGGTCATCAGGGTGCTCCGGCGCCCTTGCTTGAACTATGTGGCCGCGGCAAGGAATGTGGCCATTTCTCTGCTAGGTAACAGCTAACCAGACGGGTCACCCGGCCTTATCTATAACCAATGCCCCGGATTCATCGCATGACAATGCGAAGTATGACAAGGGGGAACGGTCGCTTCAGCGATCTGGGCTTCCTGGGAGCGCTGGAGGGCTACGACGCTTAGCACTGCCAGCACGACGATGGCGAAGATAACCACGGTTACATCATTGATAACGTGTTTCAACATGGCATCAGGTCCTGCGCTATTGTTCTTGTTTTTGTCTTTGTCTTTGTCTTGTGCCTGCTGAGTGTATCAGCGGCTGACTTTGTTGTTATAGATCCTAGTCGGGATCTCTCCGGAAAACAATCCACCTGATATCTTTTTGATGGCCGGGGTTAGCCCGGCCATTTTGATGCTTACAACGGGTAGTTCTTCAACTCCCGAGCAATCAGCAGACGCTGAATCTCGCTGGTGCCTTCGTAGATCTGGGTGATACGCGCGTCGCGGTACAGACGCTCCACTGGGTAGTCTTCCAGATAGCCGTAGCCGCCATGGATCTGCACGGCCTTGGAGCAGACATCCTCTGCCATCTCACTGGCGAACAGCTTGGCCTGGGAGGCTTCCGAGAGACAGGGTACGCCTTCGGTGCGCAGGCGCGCGGCATGCAGGATCAGCAGGCGTGCTGCATTGAGGCGGGTGTGCATGTCGGCCAGCATGTTGGCGATGCTCTGGTGTTCGGTCAGGGCCACACCAAACTGGGTGCGTTCGCGGGCATAGGTCAAGGCTGCTTCAAAAGCCGAGCGGGCGATGCCCAGTGCCTGAGCGGCGATGCCGATACGGCCGCCTTCCAGGTTGGACAAGGCGATCGCCAGCCCCTTGCCGCGTGGACCGAGCAGGTTGGCCTCGGGAATCCGACAATTGTCCAGGGTCACGGCGCAGGTGTCGGAGCCGCGGATACCCATTTTGTGTTCCATGCGCTCGATCTTGAAGCCGGGGTTATCGGTGGGTACCAGGAAGGCTGACAAGCCCTTCTTGCCCAGCTCCGGATCGGTCACCGCAAAGACAATGGCCAGCTGCGCGCGCTTGGCGTTGCTGACGAACTGCTTGGCGCCGTTGATTACCCACTCGCCATTTTCCAGCACCGCTCGGGTGCGCAGGTTGTTCGCTTCGGAGCCAGCCTGGGGCTCGGTCAGAGCAAAGCAGCCGATGGCCTTGCCGGCAGCAAGATCGGGCAGCCAGGCTTCCTGTTGTTCAGGCGTGCCGAACTTGAGTACAGGACCGCAGCCCACCGAGTTGTGAATGCTCATCATCGCCCCGGTAGCGCTGCAACCGGCGGAAATTTCTTCAACGGCCAACGCATAGGCTACATAGTCGACATAGCTGCCGCCCCATTCCTCGGGGACGACCATACCCAGCAGGCCCAGCTCGCCCATCTGCCGTACCACGGCGTCGTCGATCCAGCCAGACTTGTCCCATTCCGCAGCGCGTGGTGCCAGCTCGCTCTGGGCGAACTGGCGGGCCATGTCACGGATCATGCGCTGGTCTTCGTTGAGTTCGATATCGTGCATTTTTGCCTCTCCTATCCGTCAGGCCTGGCGCCGTTCATTGGCGTCGCGGGCGGTGAAGCCGGCAAAGAATTCCGCGACCTGTTCGGCTTTTACCTCGGCCAGGGTGGGCGGATTCCAGCGTGGCTTCTTGTCCTTGTCGACGATCAGCGCTCGTACGCCTTCCATGATGTCGCCCTTGGCGAACCATTGCCGATCAAGGTGCAGCTCGAGCTCGAAGCAGTCCGCCAGATCAAGTTCGCCGCCACGGCGCAGCAGTTCCAGGGTCACGTTCATGGCCAGTGGTGACTTGCTATCGATGGCAGCCAGGGTGCGTTCTGCCCAATCCTGGTAGGCAGGGCAGTCTTCGTTGGCCAGCGAGGCACGGATCCGCAGCATGTCAGGGTGGCTGAAGTGACGGTCGATGGCCGAGCGCAGCGCCTTCACTTCGGAACCGGGAATCTTCTGCGAAGCTCGTTTGTGCAGCAGTTGATCCAGATCCTCGGCCGGGTCGGATGACCAGCTCTGGTTGTTCAGCGCCTGATCCAGCTCGGGGACGAGATCGCTGCTGATGCAGTGGTCGGCCAGACCGCAATACAGTGCGTCGGCAGCGCGAATATGCGAGCCGGTGACACCCAGATATTGGCCGATGGCGCCTTCGAGTCGAGACAGGAAGTAGCTGCCGCCGACATCCGGGAAATAGCCGATGCCGGTTTCCGGCATGCCCATTTTCACCCGCTCGGTGACTACGCGATGGGACGCAGCCTGGGCCAGACCCATGCCGCCACCGAGTACAAAACCGTCCATCAGCGCCAGCACCGGCTTGGGATAGGTATGGAGCAACTGGTCCAGCGCGTATTCCTCTTCGAAGAAGGTGACATACATACCGTCACCCGCCTTGAAGCTGTCATACAGGCTGCGGATGTCGCCGCCGGCACAGAAGGCTTTTTCACCGTTGGCGCGCAGTACCACCACACGGATGGCCGGGTCGTTTTGCCAGGCATCCAGCTGCTGGCGCAGGCTGCGCACCATCTCCAGACTGATGGCATTGAGGCCGGCTGGGCGGTTGAGGGTCAGATGGCCGACGCCATTACGCACGTCGATCAATACGCTCTGCTCGGTCATTCGATCGCTCCGTTGTACATCTTGATGATGGCGGAGAAGTCCAGCCCGCCATTCCCCTGGGCGCTGAAGGTCTGGTACAGCTGCTGGGCGAGGGCACCGAGCACCACCGGCTGGCGTGCCTGTTTAGCTGCCTCGGTAGCCAGCCCCAGATCCTTGAGCATCAGGTCGGTACCGAAACCGCCGGTGTAGCCACGCGATGCCGGGGCATTTTCCAGTACGCCCGGGTAGGGGTTATAGGTATCCGAACTCCAGCAGCGGCCGCTGGAGGTGTTGATGATACCGGCCAGGACTTTAGGGTCCATGCCCAGGGAAACGCCCAGATTCATGGCTTCGGCGGCACCGATCATGGAGATGCCCAGTAGCATGTTGTTGGCGACCTTGGCCACCTGACCGTTGCCGCTGGGGCCGCAGTAGACGATGTTCTTGCCCATGGCCTGCAGAATTGGCAGCGCGACGTCGAAGTCGCCCTGATCTCCACCGACCATAAAGGTCAAGGTACCAGCGGTGGCGCCACCGGTGCCGCCGGAGACCGGCGCGTCAATCATGCGGTGACCGTTTTTGGTGGCGGCGTTGGCCACTTCCCGGGCGCTCATGGGGTCGATGGTAGAACTGTCGATCAGCCGAACCGCTGGGGCAAGATTGGCCAGCAGGCCGTCTTCACCCAGATAGACTGCCTTCACATGCTGGGCAGCCGGAAGCATGGTGATGATCAGTTCGATGTCGCTTTTGGCCAGTTCGGCAATACTGGGGGCGGCGCTGGCGCCGGCCTCAACCAGATTGGCTACGGCGGCCTGAGACAGGTCGAACACAGTCAGTTGGTGGCCTGCCTTGATGAGATTATGAGCCATTGGCCCCCCCATGTTGCCTAGACCTAGAAATCCGATTTTCATATGAGCTACCTCTTTTTGTTATCGGCTCGCCAGCGATGCGCGGCGTTGGCTCAATTGTGCTTGAAGTTAGGTTTGCGCTTCTCGACGAAGGCCTGCATGCCTTCGGTCTGGTCGGCTGTGGCGAAGATCGAGTGGAACACCCGGCGCTCGAAGCGTACGCCTTCGGCCAGGTTGGTCTCGAATACGCGGTTCACGCACTCCTTGGTCATCATCACGCTGGGCAGAGACTTCTCGGCAATCACCTGAGCAGTTTTCAGGGTTTCTTCCAGCAGTTGGTCGACCGGAATGATGCGTGCAACCAGGCCGGCCTGTTCGGCTTCCTGGGCATCCATCTGGCGACCGGTCAGGCACATTTCCATGGCCTTGGCCTTGCCGATGGCCCGGGTCAGACGCTGAGTGCCACCGATACCAGGCAGGACGCCCAGGTTGATTTCCGGCTGGCCGAAACGGGCGTTGTCACCGGCATAGATGAAATCGCAGATCATCGCCAGCTCGCAACCGCCGCCCAGTGCGTAACCGGCAACCGCCGCGATCAGCGGTTTGCGGCGGTTGGCGATGCGGTCGGCGGGGGAGAAGAAGTCATCCATGAATACGCCGGGGTACTGCAGGTCGACCATCTGCTTGATATCGGCGCCAGCGGCGAAGGCCTTGCTGGAGCCGGTCAGTACCACGCAGCCGATGTTCGGGTCATTCTCGAACTGGTCCAGAGCCTGGTTCAATTCGTCCAGCACCTGGGTATTCAGTGCATTCAGCGCCTGGGGGCGGTTCAGGGTGATCAGACCGACGCGCTCGCGGGTCTCGATCAGAATGGTTTCAAAGCTCATGTTGCTACTCCAACAAAAAGAGGCCGGCCCAATTGTTGGCCGGCCTGCAAGAGTTACTTCAGGGTGATGGTGGTGTTGACCGCAGCGGCCTGCTCATCATCATCAAACCAGCGGGCAGTGATGGTCTTGGTCTGGGTGTAGAACAGGATCACCTGCTTGCCGTAGGGGCCCAGATCGCCCAGCTTGGAGCCGCGCGACCCGCTGAAGGAGAACAGCGGAACCGGAACCGGGATCGGCACGTTGATCCCCACCTGACCGACGTCGATGTCTTCCTGGAAGCGGCGCGCGATGCCACCGGAACGGGTGAAGATGGCGGTGCCGTTACCGTTCGGGTTGGCGTTGATGATGTCGATGGCCTCGTCCAGGCTATCGGCTTGCATCACACACAGCACCGGTCCGAAGATTTCTTCGTCGTACACGGTCATGCCTGGCTTTACGCCAGCGAAGATGGTCGGGCCGACGAAGTTGCCATCGGCATAGCCAGCGACGTCCGGGTTGCGACCGTCCAGCACCAGTTCGGCGCCTTCATCGATCCCTTTCTGGATCAGACCATTGACACGCTCCAGGGCGGAGGTGGAAATCACCGGACCGACATCGGTGCCTGCCTCGATACCGGCGCTGACCTTCAGCGTTTCAGCCTTGCGTGCCAATTCCGGCAGCCAGTTGCGGGACTCGCCGACCAGAATGATCACCGGCAGTGCCATGCAGCGCTGACCGGCAGCACCGAAAGCAGCGCCGATCAGGTTGTTCAGCGTCTGCTCCTTGTTGGCATCAGGCATGATCACGGCGTGGTTCTTGGCGCCCATCATGCACTGCACGCGCTTGCCGGCCTGGCTGGCGCGGTTGTACACATGAGTGCCGACATGGGTGGAGCCGACGAAGGACACGGCCTTGATATCAGGGTGGTCACAAACGCCGTTTACCGCATCCACGCCACCATGGATCACGTTGAGCACGCCCGGTGGGATACCGGCTTCCATCGCCAGCTCCACCAGACGCATGGTGACCATGGGGTCCTGCTCGGAGGGCTTGAGGACGAAAGTGTTACCGGTGGCAATCGCCATGGGGAACATCCACAGTGGAATCATCGCCGGGAAGTTGAACGGTGTGATGCCAGCGCACACGCCCAGCGGTTGCAACAGGGAGTAGGTATCCACGCCGCCGGCCACGTTATTGGCCATCTCGCCCAGCTGCAGGTTGCCTACAGCAGAAGCGTGTTCAACCACTTCCAGACCACGGAATACATCACCTTCGGCATCAGCCAGAGTCTTGCCTTGCTCGGCAGTGAGAATGGCGGCCAGTTCCTTGATGTTCTCGCGGATCAGCTGCTGATACTTGAGGAAAATACGAGCGCGGGCGCCGATCGGCGTCTTGCGCCAGGTCTTGAAGGCTTCCTTGGCGCTGGCGACGGCGGCATTGATTTCGTCCTGAGTAGCAAAGGGCACGCGGGCCAGCACTTCCTGAGTGGCCGGGTTGATGACATCGCGCCATTGATCGGTCTTGGAT
Organism: Pseudomonas sp.; assembly: GCA_037621305.1. Lineage (GTDB taxonomy): Bacteria > Pseudomonadota > Gammaproteobacteria > Pseudomonadales > Pseudomonadaceae > Halopseudomonas. Next base: position 2,731 of record JASJKW010000428.1, on the reverse strand, counting down.
TCGACGAATTCGCCGTTGATCAGCAGTTTGACGGTAGGAAGGTTGTTATTGCTCATTATGGTCCTCTGGGCAGCGGCCCTTGTCGTCTTGAAAGATGTCATGGATAGTAGCAGTGCATTTTTCCTATAAACAATTGGCTCATTCGCAAGTTGGGTCTGCATTTATGCACAGGGCGGTGATATGGATTGGGATAACCTGCGGTTTTTCCTCGAACTGAGCCGGGCAGGACGTCTTACTACGGCCGCACGACGCCTTGGTGTGGATCACACGACCGTGTCCAGACGCTTGCAGGCTTTGGAGAAAAGCCTTGGCGTTGCCCTGTTTATCCGGGACACCACCGGCTATACGCTGACCGAAGCCGGTCGCAGCCTGCTGCCGCAGGTGGAAATGATGGAAGGGGCCAGCGTACGGATCGAACAAGCGCTACCCAATCCGGGTGACAGCCTGTCAGGACAGGTGCGCATCGGCGCCACCGAGGGGTACGGCACCATGCTGGTTGCGGGGCAGCTGAGCGAACTCAGTCAGCGCCATCCGCATTTGCATCTGGACTTGCTGGCACTGCCCCGTGCGGTGCGGTTGTCTCGCCATGAGGCAGATATTGTCATCACCCTGGAGCGCCCCGAGCGCGGCCCCTTCATCATCACCAAGCTCACCGACTATGTATTGCGCCTGTATGCTGGCAAGGATTACCTGGCGCAGCACGGCCCTATCACCAGCCGCAGCGATCTGGCCCAACACCGTTTCGTCAGCTACGTGGATGATCTGGTGTTCAGCAAGGACCTGCTGTTTCTCGACGAAATCGCCGGCTCCGGCGCAGTCGGGGTACGCAGTACCAGCGTGTTGGCGCAGCAGGAAGCCATTGCTGCGGGGGCCGGGCTGGGCATCCTGCCGGCTTTCACTGCCGACCAGGACCCGCGACTGCAATTGATCATGCCGGCGCAGATCCGCTTTATTCGTACCTTCTGGATGCTGATGCCGATTGAGTTGAAAGATATTGCGCGGATGAGGGTGACCTGGGATTTTTTAAGGGAGATGGCGGAGGGGGAGCGGGGGAGGTTGATGGGGCGGCCTGATTAGTTGTCGCTGATCTTCAATCGCAGCGCCGGAAAATCGAGAATGCGTAGGCCTCGATAATGTCGCTCGATGATCCCTTCGTTTTCCCACAGTTTGAATACCCGGCTGATGCTTTGACGAGTCATGCCCAGCATCTGGCTCAGGTCTTCCTGAGACAGGCGCAGGTCCGGTGAAATACTGTGATCCTCAGCCTGAGCCAATATCAGCAGGCGATTAGCCAGGCGCCCTTCCAGAGGTAGCAATGCATTGGTCTCCAGCAGGACCAATGACAGGCGGATGCGCTGGCACAGCAGTCGCACGATATTGCGATAGATTTTTGGGCGTTGTTCCAACAGACCTTCAATGCCTGTTCTCGGTACGAATAGCAGTTCGCAATCGCCTTGGGCATAGGCGTCATAGGCACGGGGCAGGCCATCGAACAGAGAGGACTCGCCGAACCAAGCGCCGGCTTCCATGATTGCCAGTAGCGCTTCGCGGCCTCCATCGGAGGAAGTGGTTGCCCGGATACTGCCGGAGATGACCGAGTACATACCGTCCGGAGCATCGCCACGGGCATGGATCAGTTGTCTATCGCGGAATCGCCGCACCCGGCAGAACGCCGCGACTTCCCGCAGCGCATCCTCCGGCAAGTCGCTGAACAGCGAGTTGTGCCGTAGATACAAATAGATGTCCGCAGGGGTGGTGAATGTAAGAAATTTGACGGTAGGTGATGCCATGGGCGCTTAGGCTCTGGATTGGCTTAACAAAACAAGGACAAGAGTATGGCAATCCACACCCTGCCGCAAAGAGCATCCATGCGCGATCAGGTTTCGGCGGCCGAATGGCAGGCCCGGGTCGATCTGGCAGCCTGTTATCGACTGGTCTCCCTGTACCGCTGGGAGGACTTGGTCTATACCCACATCTCGGCGAAGATTCCGGGTACCGATGAGTTTCTGATCAACCCCTCTGGTCTGATGTTCGATGAGATAACCGCATCGAACCTGGTCAAGGTGGATCTGCACGGAAACAAATTGCAGGATACGCCTTACGAGATCAATCCGGCCGGTTTTATCATCCATGGCGCCATCCATGAGGTTCGTCATGATGTGGGCTGTGTGTTGCATACCCACACTGCCGAAGGTATCGCCGTTTCGATGCAAAAACAGGGATTGCGGCCGCTGTCCCAGCAATCCATTTTCATTCTCGCCAGTCTGGCTTATCACGCCTACGAAGGCGTCGCGCTGGATACGGATGAGAAGGTGCGCCTCCAGCGAGATCTGGGTGACAAGGACTATCTGATTCTGCCCAATCATGGCTTGCTAACCTGTGGGCAGACTATCGCCGATGCCTTCCTGCACATGTACATGTTGCAGCGCACTTGTGAAATTCAGTTGCGGGCGCAGAGTTCTGGTATGGAGTTGGAGGAAATTCCCCAGGCTGTGTTGGACAAGACCATAGCCATGACCCGTGAAATGAACCAGAACATGGGTGGGGTCGTCAAAAATCTTGACGGAGATGTGCCTTGGCCCGCGCTGCTGCGCCGGCTTGACCGGGTGATGCCAGGCTACCGAGACTGAGGTGGTGGGCCCCCCGGCGGGGGGGGGGCGATAGAATGAAAGACGCGGGGTGCGGGCGGTTAGGCGGGTAGCCGATGGTAGCAGAGTCAGGGCGGCCACGT